>JAGXST010000042.1 GCA_018335555.1 Actinomycetota bacterium
GCCGCGGCCGGCCTGCTGCTCGCGGCCTGCGGAGGCGGCGAGGACGAGCCCGAGACCGAGCCCACCGAGGCCGAAGAGACCGAAGCTGAAGAGACCGAGGCCGAGGAGACCGAAGCCGAGGAAGGCGCTGCGGGTGAGGGTTGGCCCGACGAGCTGATCCTGGGCCTGGTGCCCTCGCAGGACATGGACAAGCTGGTGGAGGATGCCAGCGTGCTCGGTGACCTGCTGTCCGCGGAGCTCGGTATCCCGGTGACCACCAACATCACCGACGACTACACCGCGCTGGTCGTGGCCATGGGTACCGGCCAGGCCCACGTCGGCATGTTCGGCCCGATCGCGCTGGCACAGTCCATGGACCAGTCCGGCGCCGTGCCGATCCTGCAGTCGGTCCGCCGTGGCGCGTCGACCTACCACACCCAGTGGTTCACCAACGACCCGGACCGCTTCTGCGAGGACGAGCCGGTCGAGGCCGAGAACGCCGAGGGCTACACGTTCCTGTACTGCAACGGCACCGACACGGCCGAGGTCGGCCCGGTCGGCGAGGACGCCCTGAACAACGTCGAGGAGGGCGAGACGATCTTCTTCGTCGACGCCGCGTCCGCGTCCGGTTACTACTACCCGGCGACCCAGCTCCAGCAGGTCACCGGCATGGACCCGTTCACCGCCATCGACGCCCAGTTCGCCGGCGGCCACCCCAACGCGTTGCTCGCGGTGCTCCGCGGTGACGCGGCGCTCGGCACCAGCTTCGACGACGCCCGCAACGTCGTCGTCGGGGACGAGCCCGGCATCGCCGAGGAGGTCGTCGTCTTCGCGTGGTCGACCGAGATCCCCAACGACGGCATCTCGGTCGCGCAGGACATCCCCGAGGACCTGCGCCAGGCCATCACCGACGCGTTCCTGGCGTTGGCCGGCAGCGAGGAGGGCAACGCTGCCCTGTTCGAGGTGTACGAGATCGAGGACCTCGTCCCGGTCGACATGAACGCCATCGACCAGGCCCGCGCGGTCGCCCAGAACTTCGGCGACTGATCCGCCCTACCGTGTGCCCGGGCCGAGTCGGCCCGGGCACACGGCTGCAGGAGTCCAACCGTGATTCGATTCGAGAAGGCCTCCGTCACCTATCCGGGCGGCGTCAAGGCGCTACAGGACCTCGACCTGACCATCGAAGACGGCGAGTTCGTCGTCGTGGTCGGTCTCTCCGGCGCCGGCAAGTCGACGCTGATCCGCGCGGTCAACGGCCTGGTGCCGCTGTCGTCGGGAACGCTCGAGGTCAACGGCCACCGCGTCGACGGCGCCGGACGCAGGGACCTGCGCGCACTGCGCAGCGAAGTCGGGATGATCTTCCAGTCCTTCAACCTCGTCAAGCGCACCTCGGTGCTCAACAACGTGCTGATGGGGCGTCTGCACGCCACCTCCACGTGGCGCTCGGTGCTCGGCCTGTACACGGCCGCGGACAAGGAGCGTGCCTTCCAGGCCCTCGAACGGGTGGAGATCGTCGAGAAGGCGTACGTACGAGCATCGAACCTCTCCGGCGGGCAGCAGCAGCGCGTCTCCATCGCGCGCGCGCTCGCCCAGGAACCCAAGGTGGTCCTGGCCGACGAACCCGTCGCCTCCCTCGACCCGCCGACCGCCAACGTGGTCATGCGCGACCTGCAGCGCATCAACCGCGAACTCGGCATCACCACCATCGTCAACCTGCACTTCCTCGACCTCGCCCGCCGCTACGGCGACCGCATCATCGGCATGCGCGAAGGGCGGATGGTCTTCGACGGCACCGGTGAACAGGCCGACGAGCAGGTCTTCGAGGACATCTACGGCCGCAGCCTCACCGCCGAGGACGTGCTCGACGCCGGCCCCACGCAGGTGCAACTCGACGCGGCGGCCGCGGCGGACGCGGAGTCGCAGGCGTGAGCGCAGGCACGACCACGTCCTCGTCCGGCGTCCGGCGTCCGACCAAGCCCCCGATCCGATGGACGATCTGGGCGGGCCTGGCGGCGTTCGTGCTGATCACGATGTGGGCGGTGTTCGAACCACTCGGGGGCATCGGATTCTCGATCGCGCCACTGTTCACCCAGCAGGCGACGGCCGGCTTCTACATCGTCCGGCGCTTCTTCACCCCTGACTGGGCCTTCCTACCGCGCATCTACCCCGCCTTCCTCGAGACCCTCTACATCGCGATCATCGCCTCGGCCATCGCGAGCGCCATCGCGCTACCGGTCTCCCTGCTCGCCAGCAGGGTGACCAACAGCGGGCGGGTGCTGTACGGCCTCGTACGGACCTGGCTCAGCGTGATCCGCTCGCTGCCGGACATCGCCTGGGCGCTGCTGTTCGTGGCTGCGGTCGGCACCGGCGCGCTCGGCGGGATCATGGCGCTGATCGTGTTCAACATCGGCATCATCGCCAAGCTGACGTCGGAGACGATCGACGGCGTCGACGTCGGGCCCGTCGAAGCAGCGCAGGCAGCCGGCGCCGGCCGGATCCAGACCGCCTTCAGTGCCGTCGTTCCCCAGATCCTCCCCGGCTATCTGTCGTACGCGCTGTACGTGTTCGAACTCAACATCCGCGCCTCGCTCGTGATCGGTCTCGTCGGCGGCGGGGGGATCGGCAACGTGATCAGGGTGCAGTTGAGCCAGTTCGCCTACGAGCGCCTCGGTGCCATCATCGTCGGCTTCTTCGTCATCGTGGTGATCCTCGACCAGGTCTCGATCGCGCTGCGTAGGAGGCTGGTATGAGCACCGCGACCGCGCACCCGCCCCGGACCAGGTTGCGACCGACACCGCCGGACAAGACCCGCAAGACCATCGGCATGGTGCTGCTCGCGGTGGCCATCGTCGTCTGTTTCTGGGTGGTCGAGGCACGGTGGAGTCGGCTGCCGGAGTTCCCGGCCATCTTCACCCGCTACCTCGGCTTCATGGCCGAGGGGGTGTTCAGCAACCCGGTGGCCGACGAGCAGGTCGGCGGCTACTGGACCAACGCCATGGCGCTCATGATCGAGTCGCTGCACATGGCCTGGATCGGCACGATCATCGGGGCGATCTTCTCGCTGCCCATGGGTTTCCTGGCAGCGCGCAACGTCTCGCCCCGCTTCGTCGTGGTCATCGCACGCGCGATCCTCAACGGGATCCGGGCGATCCCCGAGCTGATCTGGGCCATCATGATCATGCTGCCGATCTTCGGCCTCGGGCCCGTCTCCGGTGCCCTGGCGCTCGGCATCAACTCCATCGGCACCCTGGGCAAGCTCACCAGCGAGGTCATCGAGGGCATCGACCCCGGGCCGGTCGAAGCGGCCCGCGCGTCGGGAGCGCGTGCGCTGCAGATCCTGCGCTGGGGCACGCTGCCGCAGGTCATGCCCGAGGTCATCGCGTTCTGGCTGTACCGCTTCGAGATCAACATCCGCGCCGGCGCGATCCTCGGTGTCGTCGCGGCCGGTGGTATCGGCTCGCTGCTGTCCTCGGTGCTGACGCGACGGCTGTGGGAACGGGCCGGGATCATGCTCGCCGTGATCATCCTCGTCACGATCGCCGTCGACCTGATCTCGGCGAAGCTGCGGGCACGGATCATCGCCGGGCCTGCGGGTGACAGCGACGAGGTCCACGGGGAAGAGGCCGGGGTGCACCCCGGGGCGCACATTTGAACGAGATCGGGTCGCACGGCCAACCCGGTGGGGTCCGCCACCGCTCGCGCGAGGTGCGTGAGGCCGAGGAGCGCGAGTGGCTCTCGCCGATCGCGACCCGCTCGGCCGACGCCCGCGGTCGTGACGTGCCCGAGGAGGAGGACCCGCACCGCACCGCGTTCGAGCGCGACCGCGACCGGATCCTGCACTCGAAGGCGTTCCGCCGGCTCAAGCACAAGACCCAGGTCTTCCTCAACCCCGACGGCGACCACTACGTGACGCGCCTGACCCACACGCTGGCGGTCGCGCAGGTGGGCCGGTCGATCGCGTCGGCGCTGGCACTCAACGAGCCGCTGACCGAGGCGATCTGCCTCGGCCACGACATCGGGCACGCCCCGTTCGGGCACACCGGCGAGGACGCGCTCACCCCGTACGTCGAGGGGGAGTGGCAGCACGCCATCCACGGGGTGCGGGTGGTCGAGAAACTCGAACCGCTCAACCTCACGCTCGAGGTCCGCGACGGGATCAGCCAGTCGTCGTGGAAGAACGACCCGCCGCCGTTCACCGCCGAGGGCTGGATCTGCCGGTTCGCCGACCGCATCGCCTACCTCGCCCACGACGCCGAGGACGCGATGCGCGCCGGGGTCCTCGAGGCCGGCGACATCCCCTCCGACTTCCGTGACCTGTTCGGTGAACCCGGCCGGCAGTGGATCGACTCGATGATCGGCATGGTCGTCGAGTCGTCGGTCGCCAACGGCCAGGTGACGATGGCGCCGCACTGCCTCGAGGCGATGAACGCGCTGCGAACCTGGATGTTCGACAACGTCTACCTGCGTCCTGTGGCCCGCAAGCAGGCCGAGCGGGCGGTCCGGGTCATCCAGGACCTCGTCGAATGGTTCGCCGAGCGCCCCGACGACGTCCCCGACGCCTACCGCCTTTCCGACTCGAGCGACCTGCAGGCCGCCGTCGACTACGTGGCCGGGATGAGCGACAAGTACGCCATGCGCCTGCACGACGAACGCTTCCGACCCGCGGGCCTGTATTGAGCGAGCCCCACGTGCGTGATGCGACGACCGCCGACCTGCCGGCGGTCGCGGCCATCTACACCCATTACGTGCTCAACACCACGATCACGTTCAACACGCAGGTCCGCACGCCACGCGAGTGGACCGAGCGGTTCGCCGAAGCCGTCGAGGGCGGCCCCTATCACCTGCTCGTCGGGGAGGTCGACGGGGTCGTCGCCGGCTATGTCGAGACGCAACGGTTCCGCCCGAAGCCGGCCTACGACCGCTCGATCGAACTTTCGATCTACGTCGCCCCGGACACCCTGGCGCGCGGCACCGGCGGTGCCCTGCTCGGCGCGCTGCTGCAGCGACTCGAGGGCGCCGAGTACCACCGGCTGTATTCGATCATCGCGCTGCCCAACGAGGGCTCGGTGCGCTTCCACGAGAAGTGGGGGTTCGAACACCGCGGCACCCTGACGGAAGCCGGACACAAGTTCGGGCGTTACCTGGATGTCGCCTTCTACGAAAGAGCGCTGTGAGCCAGGCCGATCGACGCGAGCCCGTCAGCCTGCCCGTCGACAACCTCGACCCGACCGAGGTGTACGACCGGGTCGGTGGCATGGACGCCTTCGTGCAACTCGTCGACGCCTTCTACGCCCGGGTCGAGACCGACGAGGTGCTGCGACCGCAGTACCCCGACGACCTCGCGCCCGGCAAGCGCCACCTCGCGATGTTCTTCGCCCAGTACTGGGGGGGCGGCGACATCTACTCGTCGGAGCGCGGCCACCCGCGGTTGCGGATGCGCCACGCCCCGTTCGACGTGACGCCCGAAGCGGCGCAGCGGTGGGCGCTCCACATGGCCGAGGCGATCCGCGGGATGGAGTTCGCCTCCGACGTCGAGGCGCTGCTGCTGGCCTACGTGCAGCGGGCCACGCCGACGTTGATCAACCGCATGCCCGACGACGTGGTGCGCCGACCCGGCGAGTGAGCACGCTCAAGCGGTCGGGGACGCCTGTTCGGCGGCCCGTCGCAGGGTGATGTCCCCGGTCGTGGCACGCACCCGCAGGCTCAGGTCCGTGGCGCCGGTACCGACGTCGTCCGACGCCTCCAACTCCGAGCGGATGCTGCCGATCGTGCTGCTGACGTCGAGGTGCAACTGCCGTCCACGGGGGACGCCGATCTCGATGTCGCCGGTCGTGGCCGTCACGGCGACGTGGCCCTGCTCGGCACACTCGATCGTGACGTCGCCCGCGGCCGCCGTCACCTTCACCGACTCGTGGGTTCGACCGAGCCTGATCCGTCCGGAGGCCGTGCGCACCTTGACGGCGCCACGGGCACCGGCCACCTCGACGCCCCCGGCGCCGGTGTCGATCTCGGCCGCACCACCGATCGTGCCGACCCGGACCTGGCCGCTGCCGACCTTGATCGCTGCCGGACCGCTGATGTCGCGCAGTTCCACGTCACCCGAGCCGGTCACGATGTCGACGGCGCCGAGGTCGAGCGCGGCGCGTACAGCGGCCGCGCCGGTCCTGGCCTGCAGTTCGCTGCCGACGGGGCAGTGGATCGTGACGTCCACGCCACCGCGTCCGGTGATCGAGAACACCCCCGACAGCAGGCTCTTGGCCGGGTAGTGCACGACCAGGCGTTGACGGCCGCCACCGTCGTCGTGGACGGCTACCTCGCCACGGCGGACCAGTTCCTCGCCACCCTCGCCGTGCGCGGTGACCTCGACGCGGGCGTGGCCCGGTTCGGCGGCGACCAGTCGGACCTCGCCGACCGTCAGACGGCAGTCGACGCGCAGGTGGCCGGTGACCTCGAAGACGTGTGTCATGTCGTGATACTCCTGTGTTCAGCTTCGGGCCCAGCCGGTCAACCGGCTGCCGATGATGGGTGCGGTGGGCGGGCGGTTGGTCGCGGCAGCGAGCGTGCGCACGATCCAGGCGTTGACCGAGACGCCTTCGCGATCTGCTTCGCGGGTGAGCGCGTCCTTGACCGACTCGGGCAGTCGGACGGTCAGGCGGGCCTCGCCGCCCGAGGTGGGCGGCGGGGGTGGGGGCGACTCGGGGGACGGGACGACCACCAGCGTGGCGTCGCGCCCGTCGAGGCGGACCTCGACGCGGGCGTGGTCGAGTTGACCGGTCAACTCCGCGGCCAGGCTGCCGAGCAGGTCGGTCAGCGCCACGCGTAGGACGTCGTCGAGGGCGCCCGCCATGGCGTCGGCCGCCTCGCCGGCCTCGGGTGACAGGCCGGCCAGGGTGCGCAGCCGCTCACGGACCGAGGCGATCGTGGTGGTCAGCACGGTGGGCTCCTTCGCCGGGGGCACGAACACACGCGGAGCGGCGCTGCGCTGTCGCGGTGGTGCCAAGAGTGACGTCAACATGACGTCACTCTTGCATCGTTTCGCCGTCACGTCAAGGGTGAGTTGGGTTTGCACCGTGCGGTGCGGAGCCACCCGGACCACGGCGTACGCTGCGGGTTCCCGCCGCATCGACCGTTTCGTGGAGTTCTCGTGAAGATCCTGGTTGCCGACCCGCTGGCCGAGGCCGGCGTCGCCGCGCTCGCCGCGCAGCACGACGTCGACGTCAGGACCGGACTGTCCAAGGACGAGTTGCTCGAGATCGTCGCGGTCTACGACGCGATCGTGGTCCGCTCGCAGACCACCATCGACGCCGACGTGTTCGCCGCCGCCACCAACCTCAAGGTCGTCGCCCGGGCCGGCGTCGGGCTCGACAACGTCGACGTCGAGGCAGGCACCAAGCACGGCGTGATCGTGTGCAACGCGCCGCAGTCCAACATCGTCTCGGCCGCCGAGCACACCGTCGCGCTGCTGTTGGCGCTGGCCCGCAACATCCCGCAGGCCCACGCCGCGCTCGTCGACGGCAAGTGGGAGCGCTCGAAGTGGTCGGGCACCGAACTGCACGACAAGGTCCTCGGCGTCCTCGGCCTCGGTCGGATCGGCACGCTGGTCGCGCAGCGCTGCCACGCGTTCGGGATGCGCCTGGTGGCCTACGACCCCTTCGTCGCGCCCGACCGGGCCGCGCGCCTGGGCGTCGAACTGCTCGACACCGTCGACGAGGTCCTGCAGCGCGCCGACTTCGTGACCGTCCATCTGCCCAAGACCCCCGAGACGGTCGGCCTGCTCAACGCCGAGCGGCTGCGGCTGATGAAGCCGACCGCCCGGCTGCTCAACGTGGCCCGCGGCGGGATCGTCGACGAGCAGGCACTGGCCGACGCGTTGCGTGACGGCGTCATCGCCGGTGCCGCGATCGACGTGTTCGCGGCGGAACCGACCACCGAGTCGCCCCTGTTCGGGCTGCCCAACGCCGTGGTGACCCCGCACCTGGGTGCCTCCACCGACGAGGCGCAGGACAAGGCCGGCACGCAGGTCGCCGACTACGTCAACCTCGCCCTGGCCGGCGAGTTCGTGCCCTCGGCGGTCAACGTGCAGGGTGGCCCGGTCGACGACGAGATCAAGCCCTTCCTGCCGCTGGGGGAGAAGCTCGGGCGGCTGCTGACCGCACTGGCCGAGGACGGCCTCGGCGGCGAGGTCACCGTGGAGTACTGCGGTGCGCTCGCCGACCACGACGCGCGCGTCGTGGGACTGTCCGTGCTCAAGGGCATGCTGTCGGGCATCTGCAGCGAACCGGTCACGTTCGTCAACGCCCCCTTGCTGGCCGACGAGCGCGGTCTGCGGGTGCGTGAGGTGTCCGACAGCCACAGCGAGGACTACGTCTCGCTGCTGCGGGTCTCGGGCACCGTCCGTGACGGTTCGACCATCCGCGTCGCCGGCACGCTGTTGCAGCCCGGTGCCCGCGAACGGCTCATCGAGGTGTGGAACACCCCGGTGGACGTCGAACCCTCGACGCACATGGCGTTCTTCCGCTACGCCGACCGTCCCGGCGTGGTCGGTGCCGTCGGCACCGGCTTCGGTGAGGCAGGCGTCAACATCGCCGCCGCCCAGGTCGGCCGCGCCGAAGCCGGCGGCGAGGCGATCATGGCGCTCTCGCTCGACGAGGCCGTTCCCCGTGACGTGCTCGAGAAGATCACCGCCCAGATCGGCGCCAGCGAGGGCCGCGCCATCACGCTCTGACGCGCTACTCGGCGGGTTGGTCGTCCTCGTCGAACTCGACCACCTGGGACTGCTCGATCTCGTCGGGCGTGAGCGGGCGGTCAGGGATGTCGTCGGTGGTCTCGTAGCCGTCGAGCGAGCCGTCGGCGCGACGTCGCTGCTCGATCTCGTCGGGGGTGAGGGGACGGTCCTGTTCGCTCACGGCAACCTCCATCGGTGGGGTACACCCAGCATGGACCCGCGAGCGGGGCCGCGCCACCGGCCCGTGGTGGCCGTCAGGTGACCGTCCGCCGCCGGTGGAACTCAGGCCGGTCCCAGGCGCCGGTCGCCAACAGGTCCGCCAGGATCTCGACGGCGTCGTACACGTCGACGTGGCGGACATACAGCGGCGCGAAGCCCAGCCGCACGAGGTCCGGGGGGCGGTGGTCGCCGATGACGCCACGTCCGATCAGGGCCTGGGTCAACGCGTACGCCCGTGGGTGGCGCAAGGCGACCTGTGCGCCGCGTACCGCCGGGTCGCGCGGTGACGCCACCTCGACCTCGCCGCCGCAGCGCTCGTCCACCAGGGCGACGAACGTGTCGGTCAGGCTGCGGGCCTTGGCATCGAGGTCGGACGGTTTCACGCCGTCGAAGGCGTGGAGCGCCTGCTCGAGTGCGGCGGTGGACAGCACGTGCGGCGTCCCCGCCAGGAACCGGCGCGCGTCGGCCGCAGGGACGTAGCCCGGGCCGAACGCGAACGGCTCGGCGTGACCGAACCAGCCCTGGATCGGCGTCGACGCGGTGTCGTGCCAGCGTCGGGCCGCGTACAGCCAGCCCGGCGCCCCGGGGCCACCGTTGAGGTACTTGTAGGAGCAGCCGACCGCGAAGTCGGCGTTCCAACCGTGCAGGTCCACGTCCAACGCGCCGGCCGAGTGGGCCAGGTCCCAGACCGTCAGCGCCCCGACCGCGTGGGCCGCGGCCGTCAGGGCGGCGGCGTCGTGGCGGCGCCCGTTGCGGTAGTCGACGTGGGTCAGCAGCAGGACCGCGACGTCCGGCGTCAGCGCGGCCGGCAGGTCCGCGGACGCGACGGAGCGGACCTCCACGTCACCGAGCAGACGTGCCAGGCCCTCGGCCACGTAGAGATCGGTCGGGAAGTTCCCCTGCTCGGTGACGAGCACGCGCCGATCGGACCGCAAGGTCCGGGCAGCGGCGAGCACCTTGAACAGGTCGACCGACGTCGAGTCGCCGACGGCCACCTCGTCCGCATCGGCACCGACCAGCGGCGCGAGTCGCTGCGCCACCCGCGCCGGTAGGTCCACCCAGCCGGCGTCGTTCCACGACCGGATCAGACCGTTGCCCCACTCCTGCTCGACGACCGCCTGCAACCGCGCGGCCACGCCGTGGGGGAGCGCGCCGAGCGAGTTGCCGTCGAGGTAGAGCACGCCGGGGGGCAGCACGAAGGCGTCGCGCCGGTCGGCGAGCGGGTCGGCGAGGTCGCGCTCCACGCACGCCGCGCGGTCCATGGCACTCCTGTCCGCTGGTCGCAACCCGGGAACCGTAGTGCGTCGTCGCAGGTGAGCCGCGGGTTCGGACCTCTGGCCGGTCGGTCGGAGGCCCTCGGGAGCGTCCGGGTCGGCACGCGCCTCCTTGACAATCGACTGACGTCGGTGTCAACTTCCCCGGAACCTGAATCTGACGTCGGCGTCAAGTTACGCTACCGTCACCTCTGCACCTCTCCGCTCCACGCCGACGCAGCGGCGCCCCACATCGTCTGCCCCAAGGAGTCGCCCGTGCGTCTCGCGTTCGTGTTCCCCGGCCAGGGTTCGTTCCGGGCCGGCTGCCTCGACCCCTGGGAGGGGCACCCGGCCGCCCGCCTGGTGGACGAGGTCAGCGAGGCGACGGGACGTGACATCCGGGCGCTGGCCGCGGACGGCGGCACGGGCGCACGCACCGCCGACGCCCAGCCGACGATCATGACCGCATCGCTGGTCGCGTGGCGTGCCCTGCTCGACGCCGGCATCGCGCCGGACGTCGTCGCGGGTCACAGCCTCGGCGAAGCGACCGCTGCCATCGCCTCGGGCGCCCTGTCGGTGACCGACGGCGCCAGGGTCGTCGCGGCCCGCGGCGCCGCCATGGGCGAGGCCTGCGCGGCCAACCCGGGCGCGATGGCCGCCCTCGTCAAGCTCGGTCCCGACGCCGTGCAGGTACTGGTCGACGAGGACGACGACGTCGTCGTCGCCAACGACAACGCACCCGGACAGGTCGTGCTCGCCGGCACCCCCGCCGCGATCGAGCGCATCCGCGAGCGGGCCCGCGAGGCCGGCGGCCGTGCGCTGCCCCTCGACGTCGAGGGCGCATTCCACTCCCCGGCCATGGCGCCGGCCGTCCCGCATCTGTCGGCCGCCCTGGCGGCGAGCACCCTGCAGGCCCCGACGGTGCCGCTGGTCACGGGCACCACCACCGAGGTGCTGCGCGACGGCGACGCGATCGCGCAGGCACTGGTCCAGGGCGTGCTCGCCCCCGTTCGCTGGCGTGACCTCCAGGTGACGCTCGCCTCGCTCGGCGTGCGCGATCTCGTCGAGGTCGGGCCCGGGGGTGTCCTCGCCGGTCTCGCCAAGCGCACGGTCCCGGACCTGCGCGTCCACACGGTCGCCTCGCCCGGCGACGTCGCGTCCCTGATCGACGACCTCGGCGACGTCATCGACCTCGCCGGCCGGTTCGCCGACACCCGCGCCTAGCCCTCGCCCCCATCGATTCGACCCTCCCGCCGGAGCGCGCACATGATCCCCATCCCTGCCATGACCCTGGTCACCTCACCCGTCGACGGGCGCGTCCGCAGCCTGGTCGCCCCCGAGACCCTCGTGCGTCACGGTGACGTCGTCGCCACCGTCGAGGGTGCCTACGGCCCGTCCGAGATCCGCGCGCACTGCAACGGCCGCGTCGGCGGCGCGCTCGCCGGCGCGAGCCAGGCCGTGTCGGCCGGCGAGGGCGTGCTCTGGGTGCGCCGCTGATGTCGTCCGCGAAACGTCGGATGCGGCCGTCCCCGGTCTCGATCGCGGGGTTGGGTGCCTACCTGCCCGAGAAGGTCGTCACCAACGACGACCTCGCGGCGACGCTCGACACCTCCGACGAGTGGATCCGCTCGCGCACCGGGATCGCGCAGCGTCACTACGCCGCGCCCGAGCAGGCCACCTCCGATCTCGCGATCGCCGCAGGGAAGGCGGCGCTGGCCGACGCGGGCCTCGCCACCGACGACGTCGCCGCGATCCTGGTCGCCACGACCACGCCCGACCATGCCGTGCCCGGGACCGCACCGCTGGTGGCTGCCGCACTCGGAACCGAGGTCGCCGCCCTCGACGTCAACGCCGCGTGCAGTGGGTTCCTGTACGGCCTGCGCATGGGCACCGCCCTGGCCATCGCCGAGGACGCGCCCGTCCTGCTCATCGGCGCCGAGACCATGACCCGCATCGTCGACCCGACCGACCGCAATGTCGCGATCCTGTTCGGTGACGGCGCCGGCGCGGTCGTGCTCGTCCCCGACGCCGCGGGCAGCATGGGCCCGTTCGTGTTGGGGGCCGATGGCCGCGACCCGTCGATGCTGTGGACCGAGACCGGTGGGACGCGCACGCCGGTCAGTTCCGCCGTCCTCGAGGCGCGCACCCACTACATGACCATGCGCGGCGGGGACGTCTACCGCAACGCCGTGACCCGCATGACCGCTGCCGGCCTCGAGGTACTCGAGGCCGCCGGCAGGACCAGCGCCGACGTCGACCTGTTCATCGGACACCAGGCCAACCTGCGCATCCTCGACGCGGTCGGGCAACGCCTCGGTATCGACGCGGCCCACACGCACGTCACCGTCGACCAGCACGGCAACACCTCGGGGGCCTCCGTGCCGCTGGCGTTGGCCGACGCCCGCGACCGCGGGCGGCTCGCGCCGGGCGACACCGTCCTGCTGACCGCCTTCGGGGCGGGCCTGACCTGGGGCGCCTGCCTGCTGACCTGGGACCCCACCGGCGCCGGGAGTGCGGGGAGCGGCGGCGGTCGAGTGGACCGAAGGGCGAGACCGGCGGTCTCGGAGGTGCAGCAGTGACCCGCGTCGCGCTCGTGACCGGCGGCAGCGGCGGTATCGGCGCCGCCACCTGTCGCGCCCTGTCCGCCGACGGCTACCACGTGCTGGTCGGCTACGGAGGCAATGCCGAAACGGCCGCCAAGGTCGCGGCCGACTGCGCCGGTGACGCCGAGGCGGTCCACGTCGACGTCACCGACGAGGACTCGGTCACCGCCGCCGTCGCCCGAGCGGGCGAGATCGGCACCCTCGCCGTCGTGGTCAACAATGCGGGCGTCGCGGACGACGACCTGCTGCTGCGCCTCGACCCGGCCCGCTTCGACCGCACCATCGAGGTCAACCTCCGTGGCGCCTACCTCGTCTCGCGGGCCGCGCTGCGGCCCATGCTGCGGGCGCGGTTCGGGCGCATCGTCAACGTCGCCTCCGTCGTCGCCCTCCGCGGCAACGTGGGTCAGACCGCCTACGCCGCGTCCAAGGCGGGCCTGATCGGGTTCAGCAAGTCGCTGGCCCGCGAGATCGGCCGCAAGGGCGTCACCGTCAACGTCGTGGCCCCCGGCTTCGTCGCCACCGCGATGACCGACGCGCTCGGTGACGACGCACGCGACGCGCTGCTCGCCCAGGCGCCCACCGGTCGTGCCGTCGAGGCCGACGAGGTCGCCGCCACGATCGCCTTCCTCGCCTCCGAGCACGCCGGATCGACCACCGGCGCCGTGATCCCCGTCGACGGCGGGGCCGGCATCTAGACCAGACAGCTTCCGGCCCGCACCTCGCGGTCCGGTCCGTCACCTCACCGAGGTGGCCTGTGCACGATCGAGCCAGACCGCACGACCCACCCAAGGAGCACCACCCATGAGCCAGGACCTGTACGCCACCTTCCAGACCATCCTCGTCGACACCTTCGGCGTCCCCGCCGACGACATCGCCCCCGACGCCACGTTCGAGGCGCTCGGCCTCGACTCGCTCGACGTCGTCGAGCTGACCCTGGTCCTCGAGGAGGAGACCGGCGTCAAGCTCGAGGACGAGGAGCTCGAGGACGTCCGCACCGTCCAGGACGCGATCAACAAGATCAGCGAGAAGCAGTCGGCCGCCGCCTGACGGTCGGCCCGCCCGGGTTCGAACGCACCGCACCAACACAGGAGGTTCCGCGTATGTCCGCGAACCGCAACGTCGTGGTCACCGGCATGGGGATCGTGTCCCCGGCCGGCCGTGGCCTGACCGACGCCTGGAACGGGGTCCTGTCCGGCAAGTCGGCCGCAGCGGTCGACGAGGACCTGGCCGCCTATGGCACGCCGGTCACCATCGCGTGCCGTGTGCCGGCGTTCGACCCCGACGTCGAGGCCGGCCGGGGCGCCAAGCGGCGGCTCGACCGCTTCACCCACCTCGGCGTGATGGCCGCGTCGGACGCGGTCGCCCACGCCGGGCTCGGGGACCCGGACGGTGACGAACCGGACCGGATCGTGGCGACCGACCCGGACCGGGTCGGGGTGATGCTCGGCTCGGGCATCGGCGGCGCGGAGACCTGGTCGGACGAGTACCCGCGATTCCTCGAGAAGGGTCCGGGCCGTGCCAGTCCGATGTTCATCCCGAAGATGCTGTCGAACACGGCCGCCGGGACCATCGCGATCCGCACCGGCGCCCGTGGGCCCAACATGACCGTGAACACGGCGTGCGCGGCGGGCGCGTCGGCGATCCATCTCGCCCGCGACCTGATCCGCGCCGGCTCGGCCGACGTCGTACTCGCCGGTGGCGTCGAGGCCGGTATCACGCCCCTGTCGATCAGTGCCTTCGCCCAGATGGGTGCGTTGTCGCGCAACGCCGACGCTGCTTCGGCCTCGCGCCCGTTCGACGTCGACCGCGACGGGTTCGTGATGGGGGAGGGCGCCGGGGTCCTGGTGCTCGAGTCCGAGGAACACGCCCGCCGTCGGGGGGCGACCATCTACGCCGTCGTCGCCGGCGCCGGCGCATCGGCCGACGCCTTCCACGCGACCGCACCGCCAGACGACGGCGGCGGAGCCGTGCTGGCGATCCAACGCGCCCTCGACGACGCCGGGATCGACCCGACCACCATCGGTCATCTCAACGCCCACGGCACGTCGACGCCGCTCAACGACGCCGCCGAGGCCCGCGCGATGCGCAAGGTGTTCGGCGACCACACCGACGCGATCGCCGTCACCTCGACCAAGGGCGTGACCGGACACCTGCTGGGTGCCGCCGGCGCCGTCGAGGCGATCTTCGCCATACAGGCGCTTCGCGAAGGGTTGATCCCGCCCACCGCCAACCTGACCACCCAGGACCCCGACATCGCGCTCGACGTCGTCGCCGGCGAAGCCCGCCGCGTCGACCTCGAGGCCGTCCTGTCGACCTCGATGGGCTTCGGGGGCCAGAACGCCGCCCTCATCCTCACCCGCGCCTGACTTCGGCCGCACACCACCAGCGGCCCAACCGGCCGCGTCTGCGAGGAATCCCTTGTCCGAGACCATGCACGTCGACTCTCCTGCGCTCGACCCGATCTCGCTGCAGCCCGGCGACGGTGCGCGCGTGCGCCTGTCCCGCCTGCTCGACCGCGACAGCTTCGTCGAGCTCGGCTCGCAGCGGCAGCACCGCGCCAACCAGTTCGGCCTCGACCGGCGTCGACCCGACAGCGACGGCGTCGTCGCCGGTACCGCCTCGATCGGTGGGCGGCCGGTCAACGTCTACGCCCAGGACCGCCGCGTCCTCGGCGGCTCGTTGGGTGAGGCGCACGCGGACAAGATCGCGCGCACCATCGAACAGGCGGGACGCGGTGGCGTGCCGGTCGTCGGCATCAACGACTCCGGTGGGGCGCGCATCCAGGAGGGGGTCGCGGCGCTCGACGGCTACGGGCAGGTGTTCCGCGCCAACGTCGGCGCGTCCGGTCGCGTGCCGCAGATCGCGCTCATCCTCGGCCCCTGTGCGGGCGGGGCGGTGTACTCGCCGGCGCTGATGGACTTCACGATCATGTCCGACGAGGCCTACATGTTCCTCACCGGCCCGCGGGTCGTGAAGGCCGTGACCGGCGAGGACGTCGACGCGCGCTCACTCGGCGGACCCGAGGTCCACGGCGAGCGCTCCGGATGTGCCTCCTTCGTCGTCGACGACGACGAGGCCGCCTTCGAACTGACCCGAGAACTGCTCAGCTACCTGCCGTCCTCGTCGTCGTCGCCGCTGCCCGAGGTCGCACCCGAACCGCCGCCGGGCGTGGACCTGCGTGCCCTGGTGCCCACCGACGGGCGTGAGCCCTACGACGTACGCGACGTCATCCGCGGCATCGTCGACGGCGGCAAGTTCCTCGAGGTGCAGGAGCGCTGGGCCCGCAACCTCGTGGTCGGCTTCGCCCGCATCGACGGGCGCACCGTCGGGGTCGTCGCCAACCAGGCCAAGTGGCTGGCCGGCGTCCTCGACCTGACCGCCAGCGAGAAGGGCGCCCGCTTCGTGCGGTTCTGCGACGCGTTCGGGATCCCGTTGGTCGTCGGCGTCGACGTGCCCGGCTTCCTGCCCGGCACCGCACAGGAGAGCGGCGGCGTGATCCGCAAGGGCGCGAAGTTGCTCCACGCCTTCGCATCGGCCACCGTCCCGCGCGTCACCGTCGTACTGCGCAAGGCCTTCGGCGGCGCCTACATCGTGATGAACTCGCGCAGTCTCGGCGCCGACGCGGTGCTGGCCTGGCCGAACGCCGAACTCGCCGTCATGGGCGCCGAGGGGGCCGCCGACATCATCTTCCGGCGCCAACTCGACGCCGAACCACACCGGCGGGACGAGATGGTCGAGTCCTATCGCGAGGAGGCGATGCACGTCGACCTTGCCGCCCGTCGCGGCAGCGTCGACGAGATCATCGAGCCCCACGAGACCCGCGACGCCCTGGTCGGCATCCTGCGTTCGCTGCGCGGGGCACGACAGCCCGCGTTCGTCCACGACAACCTGCCGCAGTGACCGCGGCGCTGCCGGCCCCCGAGCCGTCCCGGCGCCCGTCGGACGCCGGGCGTTCCGCGGCCGTCGCCGACGTGCAACCGATGGTGCCCGGCGCGAACTCGCTGGTCCGCCTCGGCCTGCGCCCGGTGCTGCGTCTGTGGCTGCGGCTGCGGGTCGAGGGTGCCCACCACGTGCCCGAGACCGGTCCGGTACTGATCGCATCCGCCCACCAGTCCCACGCCGACTCCATGGCGCTGGCGGTGGCGATCCGACGCCCCATCCACTTCCTCGGCGACGTCCGGCTGACCGAGTGGCCCGTCATCGGCCGGCTGTTGCCGAAGCTGGGGATGGTGCCGCTGCGGCGCGGCGAGGCCGATGCCAGCGCGATGGACGTGATCGCCCGGTTGCTCGACGAGGGCAAGGGCGTGGCCGTCTATCCCGAGGGCTCCCGCAGTCGCGACGGCAGGGTGCACCGGCTACGGAGTGGCCTGGCGCGGCTGGCCGCCGACGCGCAGGTCACGGTCGTGCCGGCAGCGGTCGACGGCATCTACGACGTGTGGCCGATCGGTGCGCGGCCGAGGCCGCTGGGTGGCCCGGTCACGGTCCGGTTCGGTCCGCCGCTCGCCCCGCCCGACGCCAACCCGCGGTCCCGGCGCGAGTTCAACGACCGGCTACAGCAGATCCTGGCCGACCTCGGCCGGACCGAGATGGCGATGGACTTCTCTCCCTTCGGTGGGGGCGAGCTGTGACCGCCACCGGTTTCGCGATCGCGGCCGGCTGCGACGTCGTCGAGATCGCCCGTCTGTCGGCCGTCATCGACCGCCGCGACGGTTTCCTCGACCGGGTGTTCACCGCGCGCGAGCAGGCCGACGCCTGCCGCGGCGGGCTCGAATCCGACGACGAGGTTGTACGCGCCCGCCTCGCCGCCCGCTTCGCTGCCAAGGAGGCGACCCGCAAGGCGCTCGGCGACCTGCGGCTGCCGTTCCACGCCACCGAGGTTCGCACGGCGGCGTCCGGCGCGCCCGAGTTGTTCCTCCACGGCGAACGCAGCGGGCTGACCTGCTCGCTGTCCCACGACGGCGGCGTGGCGATGGCCGTGGTCGTCGGCCCCCGCCCCGCCTGACCACCGATCGATCCGAGGATTCCCATGCTGCTCGACGGCAAGAAGCTGCTGATCACCGGCGTGCTCGACCCACGCTCGATCGCATTCGCCGTGGCCGAAACCGCCCTCGCCGAGGGCGCCGAGATCGTGCTGACCGGTTTCGGCCGCGGTAAGCGCCTGACGGAACGATCCGCGGCACGGCTCGGTGACGGGATCGACGTGCTCGAGCTCGACGTCACCAAGGCCGAGGACATCACGGCCGTCGCCGCCGAGGTGGGAGAGCGCTGGGGTCGCCTCGACGGGCTGCTGCACGCGATCGG
>JAGXST010000043.1 GCA_018335555.1 Actinomycetota bacterium
CCGCGCCGCCGACCGCCCTCACCACCGTCACGTCGGGCGATGCCGCGGCATCGCCCCCGCGCCCTCACCCCGTCACCCTCTACGGAGTTACTGAAGGATCGGGGCTAGCTGCACAAACGAGCCCACCGTCGACGAGCCGGACTGGGCCGCGATCCAGGACGCCCTCGTATTGGAGGCCACTGGCTCGCTCGGCCTGCCCGACCCGCAACTTCGTCACATTTATGACTCCGCGCCCGATGGGCAGGTGTTAGGGGTCGTGCGTGCAGAGACGTGGTGGTGGGCCGAGACGACCGGCCCGATCACCGAACGGGCTGAGGATGGGCCTCTGTGGGTCGAGGTCACCGCCACGCCTGCCGGGTTGGAGGTCGATCCTGGTGACGGCGCTCCGGTCGTGTCGTGTCCGAGTGGCGGGACGCCGTACAACTTCGGTGCCAGCTACTACGACCAGATTGGCGGGTCGGACTGTGTGCACGTCTACCAGCAGATCTCACCCGCTTACACGGTGACCGTGACGCTTCGGTGGGAGCTGACCTGGGTGTCGGGCGGGCCGGTTACTGGCGCAGGCAGCCTGCCGTCTGCCATGACCACGATGACGTTCGCGTTGCCGGTTGGCGAGCTGCAGTCCGTTGTCAGCAGGTAGGAGGGGTCGTGTCTCGCTTGCGCGCTGCGATCAAGCTGGCCGGCATCGTCGGCGGCCTGGTTGCTGTGCCGCTGGTGCTGTATGCGACGACCGGCAATCCGCTGCCGTCTCTCCCGATCGATTGGGGCCTGGTAGCCGAGTCGCTGACGACGGGCGCGATTGCCACTGGCACATGGCTGAAGATTGTCGCGGTTGGCGGCTGGCTTCTGTGGACCTGGCTCGTCGTGGCCGTGGTCGCCGAGGTCGCCGCGACTGTTCGCGGCCGGATGTCACCAGTCCGAGTCGCGCCGATCCAGTGGCTGGCGTCGACCATCGTTGCGTTAGCCACTCAGCTGGCCTCGGTGAGCGGGCCAGCGGTCACGACGACTGGCCCGCCAGCCGTGCTCGCGGTCGCGCACGACCTGCCGGTGTCAACGGCCGACGTGCCACACAGCGACGCGCCGACAGGAACGGAGTTGGTGGTCGCAAGCGAAGGCGACTCGTGGGCAGGGTTCGCCGCGAGCGCGGTTGGGGACTCCGACGCGGCGGCAACCATCCGTCGGCTCAACCACGGGCGTGATGTCGGCGGCCATGTCGTCGATGGCGCGGAGGCGTTCGTGGAAGCCGGCTGGCGCCTCCTTGTCCCAGCCACGGACACCAACGCCATGCCCTCCGCTGAAACGACGGGCGAGCCGTCGGACGCGACGGAACCAGACGAGGCTTTGGAGACGTCGTGGACAGTGCGGCGGGGCGATCACTTCTGGGCGATCGCCAAGCAGACGCTCGAAGACGCCTGGGGTCGCACACCGACCGATGGGGAGACGGTCCCGTATTGGCGGGAGCTGATCGAGCACAACCGGGACCGGCTCGTGCCACCGCACGATCCCAACCTGATCTTCCCTGGTCAGCGGTTCGTGCTGCCGCCGGTGCCAACCAGCCCTGACGGTGCAACGGCCCGTCCGCCGCGCGACGAACACCCAGCCGACCGCGAAGCCCCACAATCGTCGGCCGACGAGCCGACCACCGATGCGAGCGCCGAACCGAACAACGGTCGACCGACATCCGATCGAGAGCCGGAGCGACCATCTGATGCCAGCGTGGACGACACGCGCGACGCAGACCTCGACGAGCCCGCACCCACCCAGCCTGACGACAGCGAGCATCCAGAGATCGAGGTCGTCCGCACGGCGTGGGGAATACCGGTCGCGCTAGCGGGCGCGACTGCGGCGGCGATGCTGCTGGCCGGTGGGGTTCTGGCTGCGGTGCGTCGGCGTCGGCGTATCGCGCTCCAACAACGTCCTGTTCAGGTCCGCCTCCCTCCGCTCACGCCGGAGCAGGCGGCCCAGATGGCACGGCTAGAGGCCGCCACACCACCTGACGAAACGTTGGACGAGCTGGCGGACCTACTTGCCTCGATCCCCGAGCACGCCGCACCGACGCTGGCCGAGCTCGACGACGACGGCACGGTGCGCCTCATCTTCGCCCCTGGTCGCCAACTGCCAGACCCGCCAGCGCCGTGGGCCTCCGCTCCCCGCCTCGACGAGGCCGGCCAGGTTGTGTGGGTGGCCCGTCTCGGCGGCCGCGGGTCGCGCCGCTCGATCGGCCTGCCGCTGCTGGTGACCCTCGGCCGCGATGCACAGCGCACCGTGCTCGCCAACGGTGCCGCGATGCGCACGCTGGCCGTGACTGCCGACGATCCGGCGACGCTGCGGCGGCGTTTGCGGGCGGTCGCGCTCGAGACCGCAACCTCACGAACCGCTGGACCGATCGAGGTCGCCGTCGTCGGCGACACCACGCCAGCCGGCATCGAGCAGCTACAACAGGTCGATGACCCGGTGGCCGTCCTCGAAGCGGCCGTCGCCGAAGCCGAGCAGGATCTGCTGACCGAGGATCGGCTTCCACGGCTCATCGTGTGCCACGACCCCTCGAACGTGCCCGCCCTGCCCGACGGCCTGGACCTGGTGGCGATCGTCGCCGCTGGCACGTCTCCGTCGGCAGGTCAGTGGTGTCTGCACCTCGACGGACAACGCACGATCCTTCACACCCCCGACGGTAGCCAGCGCGCCTTCGAGAGCCCAGACTTCGATCCCGACCTGATCGACGACCAGTTCGCCGCGCTCGATGTCGCCGAGCTAGCGCCGGAGGTCGTGCGCGATCGTTCTGCCGACCCTGCGGCGGTCGGGCCGATCGAGCCTGGATGGTGCGAGATCGGTCTACTCGGACCCATGACGGTCACCTGCGGCGGCAGGCCGATCGAGACGCTCGCGCCCATCCCTCGGCAGGTGCTCGCCTATCTGGCTACCCACCCTGGGGCGACCAGCGAACAAGTGGAGAATGCCGTGTGGGCAGGCCGCGCCGACACCAGCGGGGGCCAGTACCGCGTCCGCAATGCGTTGCACCGGCTACGCACCGAGCTTGGTGCCGCACCGGACGGAACGCCGCTCGTCCCGCGACGCGAGCCGAGCAGCCCCATGATGCACCTGCCGCCGGCGGTCACCACTGACCTCGACCGCGCGTTCGCACACCTGGATGCGGCCCGGCGCCTCGACGGTGACGATCGGCTGGCGCAGCTGCTTGCGGCGCTCGATCTCGTTCGCGGTGCACCGTTCGTAGACATGCCGGTGACGTGGACTGCCGACATCGAGCACCAGGCGATCTCGCGGCTCCAAGACGCAGCTTTCGAAGTCGCCGAGGCGCTGCTCGAAGCGGGCCGGTACGACGATGCCGAGCACGCTGTCCAGCAAGGTCTGCGGTTGTGCGATCCGTGCGAGCCCCTGTACGTGCTGTGGGCCAGGATTGAGCACGCGCGTCGTCAGCTCCACCGCATTCCGCAACTGTGGACACGGCTACGGCAGCGCTACGCCGAGGACACCGACGACACCTTCGACACCCCTGTCGCTCCAACGGCCGACACACAGCGCGCCTTCGCCGCGCTGTTGAGCCGCGACACCACCTCGGTGTGAGCGTGTTTCGGCGGCGGAGACACCGATGACACGCCAAAGAGACGCGGACACGCAAAAAACACGGCCAAATCCAAGAAATCTCGAAAAGAGACAGGAATAACACGGCAACGGAGACGCGGATAACACGGCCCTACCCGACGGTGTGTTCGAACAGGAGCCACCGTCATGCCCCACCCGCCCGCCACACGCCAGCCGCTGCCACCAGCGCTGATCGCCGCCGCTGGCGAGCGCACACTGGCCGACGCCGCCCGCACCTACGCCGATGCCGGAGCCGCAGTCTTCCCCTGCGCCCCGGGCGCGAAGCGGCCGCTGACCACGCACGGACTGCTGGACGCATCGCACGACGTCCGGCAAGTGGCCCGCTGGTGGCACCGGTGGCCTAACGCGAACATCGGGCTGGCCACCGGCCACCAGATCGATGTGGTCGACGTCGATCTGCGCCCGGCAGGCAACGGGTTCGTCGCGCTCGACGCCGCGCAGTCAGCCGGGCTCACCGACGGATGGGCCTGCGCGCTGCGCACCCCGTCCAGCGGACTCCATCTGTACTACCCAGCCGTGCCGGACCGCCCCCAGCGCTCGTGGTCGGAGTCGTCGATCCACATCGACTTCCGCGGTGCCGGCGGCTACGTGATCGTCCCGCCCTCGCGCGTCACGACCGACGACGGCCAGGTCGGCCGATATCAGCTGATCGCCATCGCCACCCACGACCCGGCACCGATCGACGCCGACGCGCTACGCACCCTGCTCGTACCGCCACGCCGCCGCCGGCCCGTCCCAGCACTCGACACCCCGACACGTGGCGACGGCCGCCAGCTGGCGGCCTGGGTCGCGACCCAAGCTGAGGGCAACCGCAACAAGGCCCTGTTCTGGGCCGCCTGCCGCTACGCCGAACAACAACTACCCGAGGAGCACGCCCACCTCCTCCTTGGACCGGCCGCACAGCACACCGGCCTATCCGAGCGAGACATCACCGTGACGATCCGGTCGGCCTACCGCACCGCTACACCACCCGTCGCCGTCGCACGACGGTCGCCATCGGTGGTCAGCCGATGAGCCAACCGTCGACCCCGATCCGCCAAGACGGTCCGCCGCCGGTCGCCCGGTGGGTGGTCGCCGCCGCGATCATCGGAACGATCGCGATCGCGCTCGGTGCGTTCTGGCTCAGTTTCACCGCCCTCACCGACCTCGCGGCACGGGCGGGCATCGACCCAGCACAGGCGTGGGTCTGGCCCCTGATCGTGGACGGGATCATTGTCGTGGCGACCATCTCGGTCGTCGCGCTGTCCCCCTACGGCCGCCGAGCCACCTGGTACCCGTGGGCGCTGCTGGCGGCCGGCGCGATCGTGTCGATCGCGGGCAACGCCGCCCACGCCGTCGTCGCCGCCGACAGCACCCTGCCACGCCTGCTCGCTGCCGCGATCGCCGCCGTCCCGCCCGCCGTGCTGCTTGCGATCACCCACCTGACGGTCGAGCTGACCAGCCGCACTCACCCGCACACCTCGGGCATCAACGAGGCCGTCGCGTCGGCCGCGGCGGTCAACGGAACGGCGGCACGAAGCCGGCGCGAGCTGGCACGACAGCGACACGAAGCGGGCTGGTCGAACAAGCGGATCGCCCAGCAGCTTGGTGTGCATCCCTCCACCGTCGGCCGCTGGCTCGCTGACCTGACCCAGCCTCCGCCGGCACCGCCCGACGGTCCACACCCGCCCGCTGGCGTCGACATGACCCGCTCGCCCGACGTCGTGCAAGGAGCAGCACATGGCCACTGACCCCAACCGCCCGAACCCTGGCACCCCGCCACCGCCGCCACCACGGCGTGGCGCCGACCAGCCAAGCGGACCCGCGGACGTCGAGGCGTTCGATCCGCTCAAGCTGCACGACCCCTCCCAGCCGCGCTCTCAACCTTCAGCGAGGACGCGGCGGCTACCCGACGACGTGGCGTGGCTGCGTGCCAGCGACGCGCTCGTGCAGACCACCGAGCGGGTCGCCGGCCGCGGGATGACCTGGACCGCCCAGACCAACCCGGTGTCCCGACTCTCACCTGCTCGCTCTGGCGGTACCGGCAGGCGCGCCATCGACCGTGCCAGCACCACCCCACGGACGGCACAACTCGCCCCACTCGATGCCTTCGGCACGTCCCGACGCCCGCCGGCAGGCCGCACGGCGGTGTCCCGATGAGCGCCACCCTGCTCGCCCGGCCGACCGTCACCGACCAGCCGACGTTCGCCACCTCCGAGGGACTACGAACCCTGCTCATCCGGCTGCACGAAGCAGGCCCTGGCGCCTGGCACCACGACTCCGACGCGAACGCGCTGATGCGGTTCGCCGCGGACCGCTACGCCGGCCTCGCCCGCAAGTACGGACAGGAACCCATCGACGCCGCAGCCGCCGCGTTCGAGGCCATGCAGAACAGCTCGACCCGCACCGCCAACGATCCGTGGGCGGTGGTCACCGTCGCGGTCCGCATCACACTCATCGCCGAACACCGGGCACAAGGGCTGCTGACCTCGACCGACCGTGCCCGCCGACCCGACTACTCGGTCTTCCACGACGCCCAGCGGTTCAGCGACCGGACCGTCCCGTTGACCGACTACCACCCCGCATTGCACGCCCCGCCCGAACCCGACCACCCGACCGACGGCGCTGCCGATACGGGCTCGTGGCTGATCGAGCACACCACCCGGTTGCTGATGCTGCTCGGTTGGTCGCCGTCGCTGGCATGGACGCTCATCGAGTACGTCTGCGGACGGCTCACCGAGCTCGGCGACCGCCCCGCCGCCTACGAAACCCTGCGCCGCGACAAGGCCCTGCGCGCCCGCTTCGATCTCCCGCACGCCTGCTGGATCGGCCTGCTGCGGCTGCTGCTCGGGCATCCGACCTGCGTCGGCCGGCTCCGCCACGGGCTGCTCGCACGGCTGCTCGTCGGGGACACGCTGCCCGAGTTGCTCGCCGACGGCGACCTCGTGGCCGCAGCGGTCGCGGCACGTCCCGACCAGGCGGAGGCCCACGATGGGTAGCCGCGACGGCCACATCGAGCTGGACCGACCGATCGAGGCGATCCAGGTCGGTCACCGCCACCGCCGCGACCTGGGCGACCTCGACGAGCTGGTCGCGTCGATCCGCGACCAAGGGCTGCTCCAACCGATCACTATCAGCCCCGAAGGCACGCTGATCTGCGGCGTGCGTCGGCTGGAAGCCGCCAAGCAGCTCGGCTGGCGCAAGGTCAACGTGTGGGTCCGCGCCGGCATCTCCAGCCCGTTGGAACGGCTGCTCGCCGAACAGCACGAGAACACCGCCCGCAAGCCATACTCACCGATCGAAGCCGCCGGTCTGTATCGCGAACTGAAGGCGCTGATCGCTGAGGATGCTGCACGCCGGCAGGAAGCCACCCGCTTCGGAGCCGACCGCGACCCCAACGGGGAAGTAGACGACGGTGGTGCCAACTTGGCACCACCGTCAGACCGCAAGTCCCGGTCGCAAGCCGCACGGATGGTCACCGGCCGCAAGTCCTACACGACGCTCGAACGCATCGGCGAGCTCGAACGGCTCACCACCGACCCCGACACCCCGCAGGCCCTTCGGGAGCTAGCCCGCGACGCGCTCGCGGGGATCGACGCCGACGGAAAGGTCTACGGCCACTACCGCCGGGTCAAGGCCGCCCAAGCCGAAGCCAACCGCGACCCGCCCGACGTCGAGGTCGACCGTCAGGCAGAGCTGGAGGAGCTGGCCGAGCAGGCACTGGCACGCCTCAACGCCACGCCACCCCGACCAGCCCAGCGGCAGACCGAGCCGGCGCAACCGCAGGCTCCGCCGCGTCGCTACGGGGTCCGTGCCTTCCTGTTGACCTGGACCGAGCTGCACGGCTGGGCCGACCACTACGACGCCGCCGAGATCGGCTCCGGCCTGACCGACGAGCAGTGGACCGCCTTCGAGACCACCGTCGCGGCCACGGTGGCCTTCGCCGAACACGCCCGCGAGGCCCGCACCCGCCGGTGACATGCACCCTGTCGCCGGCTGCGCACCTTCCCGCTAACCATCGTCAACCACTATGAGGTCGCTGGTCGTGTCGTCATCCCGCCGTCTGCTCGTGACCATCACCGTCGGAATCGGCCTGGCCGTGCTGCTGGTCGCCGTCGGCATCTACGGGCTGCTCACTGGCCCGCCACCCGACACCCCCCAGGCTCCCGCTGACGAGCCCGGCACGGCCGCCGAACCCGAACAGACCGACCGGGCGCCAGTCGTCGTATCGCCTCGACCATCACCTGGCCTGCCACGCACCACCGATCCGCTCACCTACGCCCGCGCGGTGGCTGAAGCGCTGCTCACCTGGGACACGATGGCCGTGGCCGGACCTGCCGAACACGTCCGCCCAGTACTTGCCGATGCTGACCCCGATCGGGTCGAGACCCCCGGCCTGGCCGGGGACCTCGCCCGCTACCTGCCGCAGCCTGACGTTTGGCAGCAACTGCGCCACCACCACACGACCCAGACCGCGACGATCCACGCCGTCTACATCCCCGACTCCTGGGACAGCATCGCCACCTCCGAGAGCGCAGGCCACCTGCGTGACGGCACCGTCGCCGTCACCATCGAGGCCACCCGCCACCGGACCGGGATCTGGCTCGACCAGCCCGCGTCTGCCGATCACCCCGTGACGTTCACCGTCTTCGTCGCCTGCCCACCCGCCTTCGACCGCTGCCACCTGCTGCGTCTCTCGCAGCTCGACAACCCGCTGCCATGAAGAAGCTCCTGGCAGGCGGAACGATCGGCGCGCTCCTGTTGGCACCCAGCGTGCCTCTGCTTGCGCTCGCCGTGCTCCTCAACCCTGGCGCCGACGCCTCGTGCCTCCATCTCGCGGCTGCGCCGGCCGGCCACCAGCCCGATGTCGATACCGACGCGGCGGAGACTGACGCGCCACAGACCGACGCGCCAATCGCCGGCGGTTGCACGCCGAGCTACGCGCTTCCAGGTGAGCCGAGCCCTCTACCTGGCGGTGCGGGCGGGCTTGTGCCCGACCCGACCGGCACCGGCGGCTACATCACACCCCGCACCGCGCACCTGGTCACCCAGCTCGAAACCGCCTTCGGGCCACTACCCATCTGGTGCTGGGCACCACGCCCCGGCAACCCCAACTCCGACCACCCCCGCGGACGCGCCTGCGACATCACCATCGGCGGCATCGGACGCTTCCCCACCGCGACCGAACGAGCCGAAGGCTGGCGCATCGCCGACTGGCTCACCACCCACGCCAACGCCCTCGCACTGTCCTACATCGTCTGGGACGGACTCATCTGGAGCGCCGCCCGCGCCACCGAAGGCTGGCGCACCTACACCAGCAGCGTCTACGACGTCCGCCACCCCACCGGCGGCCACTACGACCACCTCCACATCTCTGTGCGATGACCTGCCGGTGGTCTGTTCAGTTGATGATGAGGAGGTAGAGGGTTGCGCCGATGGTGGCGCTGATGGCGAGCGTGCGTAGCAGGGACCAGCGAAGTTTGAAGATGGCGACGATGGCGCCGGTTGCGATGGCAGCGGCGATGATGTCGACCGTGGTCAGGTCAGGGACGTAGAGGCGTATGCCGGCGATGCGGGTCTCGTTGACCTCGGCGAAGATGGTGTGCAGCGAGAACCACAGGGAGAGGTTGAGGATGACGCCGACTATGGCGGCGGTGATCGCGGAGAGCGCGGAGGTGAGTTGGTGGTTGCCGCGCAGGTATTCGATGTAGGGCGCACCAACCAGGATGAACAGGAACGACGGAACGAAGGTCACCCAGGTGGTCAGGATCGCGCCGAGCAGGCCTGCGAGCATCGGGTCGATGCCGAGGTCGGCCCGGTAGGCGGCCATGAACCCGATGAATTGCACGACTTGGATGAGCGGGCCGGGGGTGGTTTCGGCCATGCCGAGGCCGTCGAGCATCTCGCCGGGCGACAGCCAGCCGTAGGTCTGTACGACCTGCTGGGTCATGTAGGCGAGCACGGAGTAGGCGCCTCCGAAGGTGACCACGGCGGCGGTGGAGAACAACACTCCCTGGTCGACCCAGATGCTGTCACGGCCGGTCCAGACGGCAAGCGCGACGATCGGTCCGAACCACAGGGTCAGCCCGACTGTGAGGATCATGAGTGCCCGCCGGTTGGAAGGCTTGACCGGTCCCTCGTCGTCGGACACTCGGGCAGGTTGCTCGTCCACGGCGTCGGGATCGTGGCCGCTGATCACGTCGAACACGCTGGGCCAGCGCTGCCCGCCGAAGAATCCCAGGACACCGGCGGCAAGGACGACGAGCGGGAACGGCACGTCAAAGAAGAAGATCGCGGCGAACGCGACGGCAGCAATCGCGTACATCGTGCGGTTCTTCAGCGCCCGCGAGCCGATACGCACCATGGCCGCGGCGACGATGGCGATCATCGCCGGTTTGATGCCGTAGAAGAGGGCCTCGACGGCACTGACCTCGCCGAAGCCTGCGTACAGGACACTCAGGATCAGGATGGCGACGAAGCCGGGCAGGATGAACAGGCCGCCCGCGATCAGACCACCGCGGATGCCGTGGAGCAGCCAACCGAAGTAGGTGGCCAGCTGCTGGGCCTCGGGGCCGGGCAGGAGCATGCAGTAGTTGAGGGCATACAGGAAGCGCTTCTCGGAGAACCAGCGCCGGTCCTCGACCACCAGGCTGTGCATCACCGCGATCTGCGCGGCTGGCCCGCCCCAGCTGTTGAGCCCGACCAACCACCACAGCCGCGTGGCCTCAGCCAGACTGATCCCGTGCTGGCGCGAGGGCTGGTCGTCCACCGTGTCCGGTGTGTGCTGGTCGTCGCTCACCGGACATCGTCACGAACAAGGATGGACCGGCGATAGTAAGCGTACAGGCCATCGAACATCGGCCCGGTCAGCGCAAGTAGCTCCTCGTCGTTGTCGATGACCATCGACAGACCGCGCAGGATCACGTCGAGTCCGGGCGCCTCGGGTGCGTCGAAGCGCTCGTCGTCGAGGTCGGCCTCATGCACGATCTCGGCGATCCGGGCGAGCACGGGGTCGACCAGCTCGTAGCGCTTGATGATGGTCTCGAAGGTGCAGTCCCCGCCGTGGTGGCCGTGTTCGACCCCGCGCATGTCGAACGGGATTGCGTCCTCGGGCACCTCGTCAGGGCCGGCAACGAATCCGAACTCGGCGTCCTCGTCGACGAACCGGCGGATCAGCCAGGCACATGCGGCACGGTCGATATGCACCCCAGCACGGGTCACCCACAGCATCAGCGTCCCTCCACAACGACATCGGCCGTGGGCGCGACGGCGAGATCGGCCACGGCAACAGCAGCCAGGTCGCGCTCAGCCGGAGGGAAGTAGTCCCGTTGTCTGATCCGCCGCAGCTCACCGCGCAACCGCCGCAGCTCCCGCCGGCGCACCGCCGCATCGCCCGCGACCGCCAGCTGGGCCTGCGTGATCACCTCCCGATACTCAGCCGAGCGCTCCGCTGCCAGCCCTTCGACCAGACGCCGCTCCGCTGCCGGCGAGGTCGGCTCGGCAAGCCATACCATCGCCTGCCCGCCCGACTCCACGACCTCGTCGGCGAGCCACTCCAGCTGCTCACGGTTGCGCGCATCGAGCGGCAACGCGACCACCCCATCAGTCAACCGCGCCACACCCAAGCGGCCCAGCTTGCGCCACACCGCGATCCGCGGCGACGACGGCTCCCGCGGAAGCCGGTAGATCAGCCACACCCAGCGCATCACGACCTCCACCCGTCAACGAGCAGTGTAACCACGGTTACACAGAGCTACCAAGACCCGTGGACACTGACGTGCAGCTGCCGTTCCGCTTCGAAGGCGTCGCGATCGACGGCGCGCAGGCCGCCGCAGTTGCCTCGCTCGCCTGCGGCGGTCCGACCCGACGCGAACCTGTCCTTCCGCCCGACGTAAGGACGTGACCGTTCCGCGAAGGCTGCAGACCACGCCATCCTGTACCCGGTTCCCGTCAGCCGAGACGCTGCGGTGCGAGCTGGAGCGACACGCAACCGCTCGGGTCGATTGGCGCTCGCTTGTCGGCGCGCCACGCCAGCGATAGCATCTTCGTATGAGTGAAGATACGAAGGCATGCACGTTCGGGGTGGCGAGCCAGTACGTCGAGCTCGCGGTCGAGGTGTTCGGTCTGCTCGCGGACGCTACGCGGGTGCGGATCATCCTGGCGTTGCGTGACGGTGAGCAGTCGGTCGGCGATCTCGCCGCGATGGTCGACAAGTCACCGACCGCGGTGTCGCAGCATCTGGCGAAGCTTCGGTGGGGCCGCGTGGTGAAGGTCCGCCAGGAGGGCACACGGATGTTCTACCGGCTGGCCGACGAGCACGTGCAGCAGCTGGTCGCCGACGCGGTCTACCACGCTGAGCATGCGCTGGAGTCCGAGCCGGCCCACCACCGTGCCGGGGTGAGCGAGGAGCAGGTTCGTGCCGCGCGGCCGCGTCGTGCTGATGGCGGCGGCTCGTGAGCGACCTGCTCGACCACCCGGCGGTGCGCGATCCGGGACGGGTGCTCGCCGCGCCGTCCTCGATCTTGGCGACCGGGGCGCGGCTGCCCGAGGTGCGCTGGGCCGCCATCGCGCTGGTGCTGTTCCTTGCCGGTTGGGTCTGCCAGCTTGCGGGGGCACCGGCGCCGGTGTGGTGGGGTCTGTACCTGGCCTGCTACGTGACCGGCGGGTGGGGCCCGGCGGCGGCCGGGCTGTCGGCGCTGCGGGACAGGACGTTGGACGTCGATCTGTTGATGATCGTGGCGGCCATCGCCGCAGCCTCGATCGGGCAGGTGTTCGACGGGGCGCTGCTGATCGTGATCTTCGCTACCTCGGGTGGGCTCGAGGCGGTCGTGACCCAGCGCACCGCCGATGCGGTCAGCTCGCTGCTCGATCTGACCCCTGAGCAGGCCACGCTGGTCGACGACAACGGCGCCACCCAGACGGTCGACACCAGTGACCTCCAGCCCGGCCAGATCATCCTCGTGCGGCCGGGCGAGCGGATCGGCGCGGACGGCACCGTGACCGACGGGGTCAGCGAGGTCGACCAGCAGGCCATCACCGGCGAATCGGTCCCGGTGGTCCGTCACGTCGGCGATGAGGTCCTGGCCGGGACCGCCAACGGCACCGGAGCGCTCCACATCCGTGTCGACCGGCCCGCGTCGCAGACGGTCATCGCCCGGATCGTGACGCAGGTCGAGCAGGCCTCGGCCACCAAGGCGACCCGTCAGCTGTTCATCGAGAAGATCGAGCAGCGCTACTCGATGGGGGTGGTGATCGCGACGCTGGCCGTGTTCGGCCTGCCCTACCTGGTGTTCGCCGCGCCGTTCGAGGCTGCGCTGCTGCGGGCGATCACGTTCATGATCGTGGCCTCACCCTGTGCGGTCGTGCTGTCCACGATGCCGCCACTGCTCGCCTCGATCGCCAACGCCGGCCGCCACGGCGTCCTGGTCAAGTCCGCCGACGTCATCGAGAACATCGGCCGCATCGACCTCGTCGCCTTCGACAAGACCGGCACGCTGACCGAAGGAGCCCCCGAAGTCACCGAGATCACCCCCGCCGACATGACCGACCCCGACGACGTCCTCGCGTTGGCGGCGGCGGTGGAACGCTACAGCGAACATCCGCTCGGCCGAGCCATCGTCGCCGCTGCACGCACGAGGCAGCTGACCATCGCGGACGTGCAGGACTTCCGAGCACGACCCGGACGTGGGGTCACCGGGCAGGTCGCCGGTCGCACCATCGCCGTCGAGCGCGGCGACGCCGACCCCGGCACCGTCGGGACCACCGTCGCGGTCCGCGCCGACGGGCACCTGCTGGGCTCGATCGTGCTCGTCGACCGCATCCGCACCGACGCCGCCCACACGGTCGCCAAGGTCGCCACCATGACCCGCACCCCGGTCCACCTGCTCACCGGCGACAACGAACACGCTGCCCGTCACGTCGCGGAAGCGACCGGGATCGCCGCCGTGCAGGCCGAGCTGTTGCCTGAGGACAAGACCGACATCGTCGGCGAACTAGAAGCCGCCGGACATCAGGTCCTGCTGGTCGGCGACGGCATCAACGACGCCCCAGCACTCGCGCACGCCACAGCCGGCATCGCCATGGGACGACACGGCTCCGACCTCGCCCTCGACACCGCCGACGCCATCATCGTGCGCGACGAGCTCAGCGCCATCCCCAACCTGATACAGCTCTCCCGCCGAGCACGACGACTCGTCATCGCCAACCTCACCATCGCCGCGACCTTCATCACCGTTCTCGTCACCTGGGACCTCGCCTACCACCTCCCCCTGCCACTAGCCGTCGCCGGACACGAAGGCTCCACCGTCATCGTCGCCCTCAACGGACTACGCCTCCTCCGCTCCACCGCCTGGAACCGCTGAACACCAAGCTCTACCCCACACCCCAGATGGGGCTGAGCCAGAGCCCCACCGGACCGTCCCCCAACGGACGCAAGGACACGCCAGCGGGAGCGTCGACGAGGACATTCACCAGGTTCGAACATGGCACTTGTACCGGCATAATCGGCGATAGCCGGGATCAGGCGGACTCCCAGGTCAGCCCCGGGAACCGTTGCAGCGGAGTCCGATCGCCGACCGACCACCGGTGACCGAACGGATCGGTGAAGCCGCCCTGGCGATGCGTGCCCCAAGGCGCGTCATGGTCGGTCATCGGTTCGATGTCGGTGGCGCCTTGCTGCGCTGCTCGATCGATGAGTTCGTGGGGTGCGTCGAGGAACAACTCGATGCGAGTGGTCGTCGCGCCCACGGCCGTCGGACTCTGCTCGCGCTTCTTTCCCGGCACGGTCTCATGAAGGAAGAAGGGCGCACCCTGCACATGAAGGCCGGCGACACCACCGAGATCCCACAACGGTTCGGCGCCAAGAGCTCGGGCGTACCAGGAGACCGCGGCGGCGGCGTCGGGCACGATCAACATCACAGACAGCGCGGGAACGCTTACCAGGTCGGCCATGCAGCCAGTTTACGTCAGCGCTATGTACGGGGTTGCCCAGTAGGCGTCAGCTGACATGGCGCGATCCGACGTTGAGCTATTCCGGGACCTCGGTCATCCGACACTGCCGGTGCTAGGTGCTTCCTGTCGCAGGCGAGACTCATTCGTCGACAGCACCGGCATCGCCCATGTGGTGGATCACACGATGACTTCGGCATGAGCACGGGCAGATGGGTGGCGCCTTCGAGGTGTCGTTCGCCGCGGCACATCGGCACCGCCACCCGCTGAGCCGGATTCGCCGGCGCCGCCTGGAACGCTTACGCCACCCGCCCGCGATAGCCAGCCATCGGAACGCTGGCGCGCACCTCCATTACATGGAGCCACGCCCCAGCCGCCTTTTCCGGCACTTCGATCATCCGACCCTGCTGGTGACCACGACATGACGAACCTCGCACCCGACCTCCGCGTCGACTCACCTGCCGCGACCGGCGGCGGAGTGTGCCCACACTGTGCAGGCGAAGGCGCCCGCATCTACCGGCCAGGGGCACCCGAGGAACGGCGCGAGATCACCAGCCCCGAAGACGCCGCAGACATCCTCAAGCCGATGCTGGACGGCCTGGATCGCGAGCACTGCGTCACGCTCAACCTCGACACCAAGCACCGGCTCATCGCCGCGACGACCGTCTCGATCGGCTCGGTCGATCACACGTTCATGTCACCGCGCGAGGTCTTCCGCGACGCACTGCTCCACGGCGCCGCCGCGTTGGTGCTCGCCCACAACCACCCGTCAGGCGACCCGGAACCATCCCGCGACGACGGTGCGGTCACTCGCCGGCTCGGCCGGGCAGGCAACCTGATCGGGATCGAGGTTCTCGATCACCTCGTTGTGGGGTCCGACCGTTGGGTGTCGCTCGCTCGCCTCGGTGCGTTGACGGCCCGCGGTCCGGAACGGAGCTTCGAGCTCGACGGGGGCAGGTCGCACGGTCGGCAGTCGGTCAGCTCGTTGGACATGTGACGCCGAGCGGGCTCACCGCAATGGTTGTCCGCCATTCGGTCGGAGGCGTGCACCTGCTTCACGATCGACGAGGAGCACGCGGGTGCACGACATGTGGTTGGCCGTGGTCGCCGGTGTCGCACCCGACTTCGGTGGCGTCGGGGCGTCAGACCGACTGACGACGATCGTCGGGGCGCTGCTCACGCTGGTTCTGGTGGTCTCGGTGCTGATGCTGCTGGTCTGCGCGGCAGTGTGGGGTATCGCGTCGGCGTCGGGCAACTACCAGACCGCCCTGCGCGCCCGGACCGGCCTGCTAGTCGCGGTGGGTGCGGCGGCGTTGGCGGGTGGTGGTGTGACGTGGGCGAACTTCCTGCTGCGCACCGGCGCTGGTCTGTGATCGTGGTGCGTGGGCGGGTCGTGCCTACCTCTGGGGTGACCCACTGCGGACATGAACGCGAAGGAACCGCCATGCTTGTCGACAGGCTCGCCGGCTTCCAAGCGCTGGTTGCCCAGATCAGCATCACCCCCAACGACACGGGCCTTCCGGGCATCGGCGCGCTGCGCACCATCGTCGGAGCGGTGATGACCATCGGGCTCGTGCTGTCCGTGCTCGCGCTGATCGTCTCGGCGGTGGTGTGGGGGTTCGGGTCGAACTCGTCGAACCCGCATCTGGCCGGCCGGGGCAAGTTCGGTGTGCTCGTCGCCTGCGGTGCCGCGATCATCTGTGGCGCTGCGGTGACCCTCATCAACTTCTTCTGGAACGTCGGCCAGAGCGTCTGATCCGTCTCGCCAGGTTCGCGACCGTCGTGTTCGAGGAGGCGTGATGGGTGTCTGCGATGTGCCGGTCATCTCGCTGGTGTGCGACGTGGCGGGCGAAGCCGCAGCGACGCTGGTATCCGCACCGTTCGAGTGGCTCGCGTCCGCGATCGGGTCCGCAGCCGCATGGATGTTCGAAGGAGTATGGGCGATCTTCGACTCGACCACCCGGGTGGATGTGACCAGCCCCGGCTACATCGCCGTCTACAACATCCTGTTCGGTGTCGCGGTCTTCATCATGCTGATCTTCTTCTGCTTGCAGCTGATCACCGGGCTGGTACGCCGCGACCCGTCCGCGCTGTCCAAGGCCGCGCTCGGGTTGGCGAAGTCGGTGCTCGGCTCGTTCCTGGTCATCACGCTGACCGGCACGCTGCTGGAGGTGACCGACCAGCTCGCGGTGGGCATCGTGCAGGCCACCGGCTCCTCGATGGAGGAGATGGGCGGGCGCATCGCCGTGCTGGCGGCCGGGCTGACCGCGATCAACGTCGGCGCCCCTGGCGTCGGCGCGATCGTGACCATCTTCCTGGCCGGACTGGCGATGGCCGCAGCGGCGCTGGTCTGGTTCACGCTATTGATCAGAAAGGCACTGCTGCTGGTCGCGATCGTGATGGCCCCCATCGCGCTGGCCGGTGCGTCGTGGGAAGCCACCCGCGGTTGGGTCGGCAAGTGGGCCTCGTTCGTACTCGCCCTGGCGTTCTCCAAGCTCGTGATCGTGGTGGTGTTCCTGGTCGCCACCGCGCAGGTCAGTGCACCGATCGACTTCGATCTGGCGTCCATCGCGGACCCGATCGCCGGCGTCGTGCTGATGTTCATCGCCGCGTTCGCGCCGTACATGGCCTACAAGTTCATCTCGTTCGCCGGGTTCGACATGTACCACTCGATGTCGGCCGAGCAGGAGGCCAAGAGCGCACTCAACCGGCCGGTACCCGTCTCGACCCGACCACAAGCAGGCGGCCCCAAGGTGCTCGACGCTGGCACGAACGGTCCGGGCCGCGGCGGAAGCCAACCTGCTACGGGATCTGCCGCACCGGCCGCAGCCCGTACCGGCAGCGCGAGTGGGGCAGGCACGTCAGGGGCCGGAGCGACCGTGGCCACCGGAGCGCGCGCCGGTGCGGCCGCAGGCGGCGTGGGTGCCGCCGCAGGTGCGGCGGCCGGTGCCGGTGTCGCGGCCGCGACCGCTGGCCCCAAGGCTGGACGTGCGGTGGGGACCGCCGCGGAACAGCACGCCGACGCGGGCCAGCACGCCTCTGATCCGCCCCCGCCCGCAACACGGCTGGCAGACACCACCTCACGCCCGTCCCGTCCCGCAGCCTCACCGCCCCGCCCGTCGCCGGCATCGCCACCTGAGCGTCGCGCACCGAGGCGGCCCTCGTGACGGGGGCCCAGCGATCTGACGAGGGCTACGGGCTTGAGCCCGTCACGCTTGCTCGGCTGTCACGGCGTGGCCTGCTGTTCGGCCTGTCGGTGCCACAGGTCGCCGCAATGGCGGTTGCGGTCGCCACGTTCGTCGCCGGCCTGTATCTCGCAGGCGGTCAGGGTCTGCTGGTCACCGCCCCGATCTGGGCGATCGCCACCGCAGCGGCCTGGCTGCCGATCGGTGGCCGTCGAGCGGTCGAGTGGCTGCCTGTCGCCGGGCATTGGGCGTGGCGGGTCGTGGCACGCCAGACCGTGTATCGCCGTCGGGTCGTCAAGCCGCGCCCGGTGGGCACGCTCGCGCTGCCCGGCGACGCCGCCGCGATGCGCCAGCACGCCGACCCCGAAACCGGGACGGTGATGATCCACGACCCTCACCACCAGCGGCTCGTCGCTGTTGCCGAGGTCACCCATCACGCTTTCGTCCTGCTTGATCCTGCCGAGCAGCAGCGCCGCACTCACGGCTGGAGCCGGGTGCTGGCCACCGCTTGCCGCTCCGCCCAGCTCGCCCGTCTCCAGATCCTCGAACGCACCCTGCCCGATACCGGTACCGGCCTGGTCCGCTGGTGGGCCGAGCACGGTAGCGACGACGACTCCTGGGTCGCCCGCACCTACCGGCAGCTGATCGACCGTGCCGGCCCCGCCGCCGAACGACACGTCACCACCATCTCCATCGCGCTGGACATGCACGCGGCCGCGCGTGCCATCCGCTCCGCCGGAGGCGGGCTGCGTGGTGCCGCCGCCGTGCTGCGGCAACAGATGCACACCCTCACCACCGCGCTCCAAGCCGCGGACCTCGCCCCTGTCCGGTGGCTCACACCTGCCGAGCTGGCGGTCATGCTGCGCTCGGCCTACGACCCGCAGGTCGCCGCCACCCTGGAACGCACTCCGCTCGGTGCCGACCTGGCGACCGCCGGACCCGTCGCAGTCGAGGAACGCTGGGAGCGGCTGCGCTCCGACTCCGCGCACCACGCCGTGCTGTGGATCAGCGAGTGGCCACGCACGGCCGTGTATCCCGGCTTTCTTGCCCCGCTGCTGCTGACACCCGGCGTCCGCCGGTCGTTCAGCCTCATCTGCGACCCCATGGGTGCCGACCAGGCCGCGCGCGACATCCGCCGCAAGAAGACCGAGTACCTCGCCGACGCCACCCAACGCGCGCGGATCGGCCAGATCGACGACGCCCAACAGACCGCCGAATACCACGACGTGCTCCAGCAGGAAGCCGACCTGACCTCCGGCCACGGCGCCCTGCGCTACACCGGCCTGCTCGCCATCTCCGCCGACACCCCCGACGAGCTCGAAGCCGCCATCGCCGAGATCGAACAGGCCGCCACCCAAGCCTCCTGCGAAACCCGCCGCCTCGTCGGCCAACAAGCCCAAGCCTTCATTGCCGCTGCACTCCCGCTCTGCCGCGGCATCTGAACGACCGGAGGACGGCACCCATGACCCCAGGCAACGACCCCACCGCCGCAGCCGACGGGGTGCGCGACGCGCTGCGCACGCTCGCGCAGGCCACGCGCACCATCGACGAGCCACAAGACGCCGCCGTCGCGCTCGGCGCGCTCACCTCCGGACTCGTCCTCGTTCGGCAGGTGCTCAACCATGTTGCCGACTGGCATGAACAGGCCGCCCACCTCGCCGCTCGGCACGCCGTCGGCTCTCGCTATGCCGGCCGCGACACGGTGGATGCGATCGTGAGCGATTTGCGGGACACCGCCGATGCCCTGCTCGATGCTCAGTCTGCCGTCGGGATGGCGTGGGGACGATCCGAGCGGATCGCCTGGCGGCCCGAGCCGAAGCGACGATCGGCGCAGCCCGCGACGTCACGTGAGCTGCCGTCAGTCGCGGCCTGCGCCGTCGCTCCGAAACGGAACGTCGACCAGCTCACTCGTTGATGCCGTTGATGCGGTCGTGGCCGGTCGTGCGCACCTGCCAGCCGACGCTTCGACAGGAGATGGCGCGTGGTGGTGACACTCGATCCTGGCATCGACGCGGCGACGGCACGTGAGGTCTTGCACGGGCTGGCGCACACGACACGGACGCTCGACGAACCAGGAGACATGCCTGGGATGATCGAGTCACTGGGAGGCAGCCTCGGCTCGCTGCGCCAGGTTCTCGATCAGCTCGCCAACTGGCACGAGCGCACGGCCGATCAGACGATTGACACGACGGGCGACGGCGATGGCGGCTATCGGGCAGCGTTCGACGTGGCGATGCAGCTGTGGCAGGCCGCGATCCATGTCGAGCAGGCCACCGACGCGGTAGCTGCGGCACGCGACCCAGCCGGCCGCATCAGCTGGCCTCCCATCCGACCTGCCACCCATACAGGCGGCCGGGCCGAACGCTCGCTCGCGCCTCCGTCGCTGTTCGGCGCCGACACCACCCGGCCCGACACCGCCGGGATCTCACGCTGACGCGCAGGAGCACCACATGAGCGAACGCTCCCGGCTCTACGCCTCCGCGCTGATCGACCCAGCCCGCGAGCAGCGCCGCACCCGCCGACGGCGCAAACGAGCCGTCGTTCGGGTGAGGTCTGTCGATGCTGCCGAACGCAATGCGGCCGCCAAGGCCATCACCGCAGCACACCGCGCAGAGCGCCGGGCGACGGCCTTCCTGCCTGCCGGCGGCGAGCCCGGTCCTGCGGCGCTACGCACGTACCGCCGGTTGCGTGTACCCACCCATCAAGACACCTCGGCAGCGCTCGCCGGGGCATATCCGTTCCTCGCTGAAGGTGGTCTGGGGTCGGACGGGGTGTTCGTGGGACAAGATGTCTATAGCGGCGGGTCGTTCGTGTACGACCCGTGGGTTCTCTACCAGCGAGGGATGATTACGGCACCGAACGTGGTGCTGGCCGGGATCGTCGGCGCTGGCAAGTCGTCGTTGGCCAAGTCGCTCTACACCCGAAGCATCCCGTTCGGGTACCGGGTGTACGTGCCCGGCGACCCCAAGGGTGAGCACACCGCCGTTGCCGAAGCGGTCGGTGGCCGAGCCGTGGTACTCGGGCATGGCCTGCCCGCCCGGCTCAACCCGCTCGACGAGGGACATAGACCCGCTGACGTGTCGGACGCCGAGTGGGCGATGCAGGTCGCCGCGCGCCGCCGCGACCTGATCGGCGCGCTGGCAGAGACGGTCCTGACCCGCGCGTTGACACCGCTGGAGCACACCGCGATCGACGTCGCGCTGCGTGCCACCGTCGCCGCCTGCGACATGCCGGTCCTGCCGATGGTGGTGGATCGCATCCTCACACCCGACGCCGGGGAGGACCGCCGCCTCGAGGACGACGGCCGGATCGTCGGGCACGCCTTGCGACGGCTGGTTGCGGGCGACCTCGCCGGACTGTTCGACGGCCCCTCGACGGTCCGGTTCGACCCGAGCCTGCCCATGTTGTCGTTGGACTTGTCGCGAGTCGCGGAGAACTCGACGCTGATCTCAGTGCTGATGACCTGCGCGTCAGCCTGGATGGAAGCCGCGTTGCTCGACCCGGCCGGTGGCCGCCGGTGGGTCGTCTACGACGAGGCATGGCGGCTGATGTCGCATCCGGCGCTGCTCAGGCGGATGGACGCACAGTGGCGGCTCGCCAGGCATCTGGGGATCGCGAACATGCTGATCTTCCATCGGCTCGGTGACCTGGACACCGTGGGTGACCAGGGCACCGCCATGCACGCGCTGGCGTCGTCGCTGCTGGCCAACGCCGAGACCCGGATCATCTACCGGCAAGAGACCGACCAGCTCGGCGCCACCGGCCAGGCCCTCGGGTTGACCGGCACCGAACAACGGCTGCTGCCCACCCTGGGCACCGGACAGGGGCTGTGGAAGATCCAGGGCCGCTCGTTCGTCGTTCAGCATCAGCTCCATCCTGACGAGCTGACCATGTTCGACACCACCGCGCGGATGCGGTCGTGACCCGCCAACGAAGCACGAACCGCAGCGGCGCAACGTCGGCGCTGGCGGTGTTGCCGCGTGTGGTGGTTCGGCCTGACGGACTCGCCTGGCTCACCGTCACCCTCGACGGTGCCGAGGTGTGCGATGGGCCGATCCCGTGCGTGCAGCTCGGCGAGGCCCTCGGCCAGATCATCGAACAGATCGCCTCACCCGTCCGGGTCGAGGTCCACGAACCAGACGGGACCGTCTACGCCGACATCATCGCCACACCACCGGAGGCTAGCGTCCTACCGGATTGCCTGAACCGGGCCGACCGCCCGGGAGGGTTCGAGGTTGTTGTTGAGGGTGGGTTCCTGCCTGGCGAGCCCGTCCACCTTGCTGTCACGAGCGCCTCTGCAACCGCCGACGCCACCGGACGGGTGACCGCGCATGTTGATCCGCGCCACGCTGCGGGTGGTGGGCGGCTGATCGTGTCCGGTGCGGTGTCCGGCACCACGCTCGTCAACGAGCCGTCATGAACCCCGCCGGTCGACCACCCAACGACACGTTGGTCAACGTCGGGCTGGGACTGCTCGTCGTCGGCGCTGCCCTGGCCGGACTGCTATGGCTGGCCGGCGCGATCGCGGCCTGGGCCGCCGGCACCGCCCCACCCACGCAGGGCATCGCCGCTGCGCTCGGTGTGCTGGCCGATCCACTCAACCCCGCCGAGCCGCTCGGCGCACCCGGCCTGCACCCCATCGGCTACTGGACCGCCGCGACGCTCCTGCTCGCGGCGCTCGCCACAGCTGCGTGGGGTGTATGGCGGG
>JAGXST010000044.1 GCA_018335555.1 Actinomycetota bacterium
CCGTCCGTGCCGACGTCCGCCACACTCGAGGGAACCTGGCAGGGCGCCGAACCCGCCCCGACCCGCGCCCGCCTCACCGTCAGCGGCCTGACCGGCCGCCCGATCCGGGCGGCGGCGCTGTGGACCGGTGCGGTGGTGGCGAGGTCGCCGTCCAACGACGCACCCGTCACGAGCGTGGCCGCGGCCCTGACCGACGTGGCCGGCATCGACGCCCAGATCGCGGCGAGACCTGGTGGCCTTCCGGCCGACCCCAACGCACTCGAGGCGGCCCGCCGCGAGGTGCTGGAGGCCCGGCTGGCCGCGGACCTCGAGCAACCGGATGCCCTGGGCGAGGAACTCGTCGACCGATGGCTCACGCGCCTCGGCGCCGGGTCCATGGCCGAACTCCTGCCCGCACTGGACGGTGGTGCCGTCGCCGTCGAGACCCTGCACGTCGCGTTCGCGCCACCCACCGGCGGCCCCCCCGCGCCACGCCCGTTCCCGGTGTCCGCCGCGCTGCTGGTCGCCGATGCCCCAGTCCCCGTCGGCGCCCTGCTGGCCGAGACCGACGAGGTGCGGCGTCACTTCGCCGGTCATGGGCTGCAACGTCCCGCCGCGCCCGGCCTGGAGCGGAAGTCCGACATCACCGTCGTGTGGCTCGTCCCCGCGACGGCGTTCGACGACACCGACTGGCCGGGAGGCGGGACGGGCAGCGCCGCCGCGCGCCGCGCCAGGCGCATCGCCGCCGCAGGCGCGTGGCTGGCGGATGCCGGCATCGCGCTCGTCGCCGTCAACACGTCCTGACACGCCATCCGTCACGCACCTCGAACCACCACCCAACGCAAACGACGCATCCGACAGGAGCCGGCCGATGCCCACCGTCGCCTTCCCGTTCATCGAAGTCTCGATCGACACCTCCGGCCTCGCGGCCACGGCGCAACGCTCACCCGGGGTCATCGCCGTCGTCGGCAGTGCGCTCGCGGGTGGCACCAACCGGGGCGAAGCCGAACCCAACATCCCGCACGTCGTCGCCACGCTCGACGACGCCCGGACCCTGTTCGGGTCCGACGGGACGACCCTCACCCCGACGCCGTTGTCGCGCTCGCTCGAGCTTGCGATGAACCAGTCGCCCGGCCCGTCGAGGATCTACGGCGTCAAAGTCGACGGCAACGCCGTCGCCGCCGCCCTCAGCTCGCTCGAGGCAGCCGACGACGTCACCTTCGTCTCGCTCGCCGAGACCACGGGGGCGGGCCCGCTGGGCGCGCTCAAGACCCACGTCGAGAACATGTCGTCGCAGGGCAATCGCCGCATCGGCGTGGCGATGGTCGATCCGGACGTCGAGAAGTCCGCCACCTACGCCGCGGACGTCATCGCCGCCGCGGCCGGCCTCAAGAGCGACTCGAGTCGCATGATCATTGTCGCGGCGCGTGGCGCGACCACCGATGCGGCCACGGCGACGATGGCGGCCATCGCGGGCTTCCGCCCCCACATCTCGACCGTGCTGAAGCGGGTCCGAGGGGTCCGGATCCCGCTCGAACAGCAGTACTCGCCCTCCGAGATCGGGGCACTCGCCGAAGCCAACCTGCTGCCACTGATCGACCCGGCGCTGGTGCCGGGGGAGTCGTTGCACATGGCCGAGGGTCGCTGCTTCACCACGGACACGAACCTGCTCTACATCGACACGGTGCGCACCCTCGACGACATCGAGTTCCGGCTCAAGGCCGGACTGATCGGCCTGGTCGGTGACGCCCGGATCACCAAGGCCGGGCTGACCCGCCTGCGGACCCGCGTCGAAGGCATCCTCGGTCCGCTGCAACGTCAGGCCGTGATCGACGGCTTCAGCGTCGACATCCCGGTGCTCGACATCCTCAGCCTGCCGCCGAGCAGTTGGAACGCCAGCGACACCGCGATCGTCACCGAAGCGCGCTCGGAACGCGCCGTCGACCTGATCGTGACGGTGGTCTACGGACCGGCCGTGCACCGCCTGCGGGTGGAACTCAAGCCCGTCTTCGCCTGACGACAAGGACAACCGACATGCCGGACTGGAACACGCGACTGGCCGTCTCCTACGAGGCGAACGGCCAGGTGACCACCATCAGCCCGATCGACAGTTTCAACCCCTCGTTCAGTCTCAATGCCGAACCGATCCACTCGATCGAGGCGACCCATCTCGGCGTGGTCTACCAGCCGTCGCAGCTCACCTTCAGCCTGACGGTGAAGACGATCGGTTCGGTCGCTGCCCGGCTGACCAAGCTCGCCATCGAAGGGACCCTGTTCGACATCTCGCTGCTCGAGGAGGACGGCGAGGACTGGGCGTTCAGCACGATCGTGCTGCGCGATTGCGTCCTGACCAGCGCCCAACCGGCGAACACCTCGGCGAGCGGCGGCGCACCGTCGGCGACCTTCTCGGGCTTCTCGCTGACGGCCGAGACCAACGGCAAGACGCCGGAGGGCGTGGCGACGACCGACACGCGCCGGACGGGCTGATCGGTGCCCGACACCCCACCACCCCGAGGGTTCGTCTTCACCGAGCAGCAGTTGGTCCGCGTCGACGCGGGCGACGTGGTCGTCGAGGGCGGCGACCTCGCCCGTGTCGCCCGTCCGCTCGCGGGCGAGGACGGCGAGGTGCGGTTCGAGTTCCCCGTCGAGATCGAGGTGGTGCACGTCGCGTCCGAGACCGATGTCGAAGCGCTCGCCGACCAGGTCGCCGACCGCCTGACACGACGCCTGGAAGGAGGCCTGGTGTGACGGTGGTCGCGGTGCCCATACGGCTGCGGGTCGACCCCGCCACGCTGGATCGACACGCGCTCGAGGTCGAGCGCGCGTTCGCCGCCGCCGTCGGCCGGGCCCTGGCGACCGCGGACGGCGAGGTCGGCGCCTCACGCCGCAGGACGCCCCCGACCCTGCACCGGCCCACCTTCACGTGGCGGGGCGAGGCGGCGGGGGGAGTGGACGGTCCGGCACGCGAGGCCGTCGAGGCCAGCCTGCGCGCCAGGTTGGACGACGTGATCGATGCCGTGTTCGCCGCCGGTCGCGAGGCGACGGCCGACGCCGGCCGTCCGGGTCTGCTCGACCGTCCGCAGCGCGAGCCGTTCGATCGCAGCCGCCACGACAAGCGCCTCGGGGTCTACCTCGTCCCCGGCTACGACGGCGCCGGACGGCCCGTGGCCGTCGTGGTCACCGAGGTCGAGGCGACGGCCGACGCGGCGGGGGTGCTCCGACCGGCCTGGGCCATCATGCACAGCAACGAGGAGGCCCTCGAGGCGCTGCGTGCCATCGTCAGCGCATCCGGGGCGGTCCCGACCGGACCGGTCGGCGCGATCTGCCGCGGGTCGGACGGCGCGTTGTGGATCGGGTCCGCCGACCTCGCCGCCGGTCGATGGCGCTCGCTGGACCCCGTGCTCGGCCTCGAACGCTTCGTCGTCCAGGAGGGTCCACGCGGCCCCGTGTTGCGCAGCCAGCCGGCCTTCCTGCCGCCCACGGCCCGCTACCGGCTGCAGCCGGCCGGCCCGGCCACGACGGTGGCCGAACGGATCGCGATCCTCGAGGAGGTGCTGGGACCGGCCTGGCGTGACCAGTTGCGGCGACAGGCCGACGCCTCGGCACTGGGCCTCGAGCAGGACGAGCTCGACACGCTCATCGAACGGGCGGTCACGTCGCTGGCCCGGGAGCGGGCGGAAAGCCGGCAGAGTGCGGGGATCCGGTCGTACGAGCTGCTGCTCGTCGACGGGGATCCGTGGCTGCTCGGGTCGGGAACCGACTACCACGACCTCGAGGACATGGACCTGATCCCGCTCACCGAGGAGATGCTCGGGTTCGCCGGTACGGGCGCCGGCCTCGGCACCGACGCGCCGCGGGCACCGCGACCCGCCGGGGGTGGACCCCGACCGACCCTGGAGGTGCTCGAGGGCCAGCCGTCGAGCGGTGGCGCCGACGTCCTGTCGTGCGACCCGATCGAGGGCGAACCCTCGTTCGACGAACTCGGCGAAGCCGGCGAACGGTTACGGCGGGCGCTGGGCGAGGTGGCCGCGACCCTGCGCACCACCATCTGCCCCTACCCGGGCGCGACCTGCCGCCGCCTCGCCCAGGTCGCGGCCGCCCGCGCCGCCGCGATCAGCCGCGTCAGCGTGAACGAGCCGGCGACCACGCAGGCGCGCGAACCGGGCACCGGCGAGTTCGGGGCACTGGACGCGACCATGGTCGTCTCCCCGGCGATCATCGGGCTGCGGGAGTTGGCCGGCGCTACGGCACGACTGGACACGCTGGTCGACGCGACCGCGACGTTGGTCGGGGAGCGCGACGACCTGCTGCCCCGGCCCTACCGGGACCGCGGCGTCAGTTGGAAACTGCGCCTGTACATCGCGATGCGGCCCGTGCTCGACGACGCGGTCGCGTGGATCTTCGTGGCCGCCTGCCGGACCGCGATGCTGCAGGTGCTGCGCGCCTCGCACCGCGAACTGCGGGCACGCCTGGACAACTTCACCGCCTACGCGCCGTTCGCCGAACACGCCGTCACCGCGCTGGTCACCGAACTGGACCACCTCGAGAACCTGCAACGCACCCTCGCGCGCGAAGCCGGCGGGACCGGCGTCGCCGTCGGACAGACCGTGATCTCGACCTGGCGCGGCGCCCGTCAGAGCGTGCTCCAACTCCTGGACGGTGAGCTGCCGCGGGGCGGCTACGACCCCGGGGCGCCCGGCAGCATCGACCGCGACGACACCGGCCGACCGATCGCGATCCACGACCGCCACGGGCGCCGATGGACGCCGGAGAACCTCGTGAGCGCCATCGAGATCGGGCGGGGCACGGCGACCAGCATCGACCCGCTGCTGCAGCAGCTCACCGAGGTGGACAAGGCGCGCTTCCAGCAGCAGCCGACCCGCATCCGGGCCACCCTGCGAGCGGTGCTCGAGGAGATGGTGCGTGCCAACGAGGCGGTGACCGGCGACTGCGAGGCCGACGCCTGGTACGCGTTCCGCGCGGGCAGCTTCACCGAGGTGGACCTGCGGCGCGAGCGCCCCACCGTGCCGTACTCGGGGGTGCTGCTGACCGGCATCCACCTGCACGCCCACCAGGCGGTCGGCACCTTCTTCCGCGGCGCCGGCGTCTACGGGGTCGGCCTCGACCGGATCTTCGGCGTGGAGCTCGGGAAGCGCTCGCTGCGGACGTTCTTCGAGTTCACCGGGACCATCGCCCTCGCGATCCTGTGCCCGCCGGCGGCGGTCGCGGTCGGGGTCGGCCTCGCCGGGATACACCAGGCCGAGGCCGGCGCGGCGGTGCAACGCACCCGGGCGGCCCTCGACCCCAACGCCTTCCGCGACCGGGCCGAGGTCGAGATCGAGCAGTTCGCGGCGGAACTCGGCCTCGCGCTGTCGTTCCTGCCGGTGGCCGGGACCGCGGCCCGTGCCGGTGCCGTCGCGGTCCGCTCGGCCGGATCCCGCTACGGCGCCCAACTGTTCGTGCGCTGGGCCCGCGGCGCGGTCACGGCGTCCATGCGGCAGTCGCTGCGCCACGGGGTCGCGGTCGCCCTCGTCCGCGAACTCGCGACCGACCAGATCATGGACAAGGTCCTGGGCACCTACGTCCTCGGTCCCGCCATCGCCGAACTGCAGCGCGAGTTCGGCCCGCCGGCCGTCGCCGAGGCACTGGCCCGCGTGCCCGAGGCGTCGGGAGCGGCGCCATGAGCAGGTTCAGGCTGGGTGGACGGACCTACCAGACCGGACTGACCGTGGCGCGGGCGCTGCGGGACCCGTCGATCGCCGGGCTACGCCGTGAACTCGCCGGCGACGACGCCGCGCGGCTGGCACGGTTCCAGCAGGCGCTCGCACGCGGGCTCGAACGCGGACTCGACGACCTGTCCGGCCGCTACGCACGCGAACTCGAGGCCGTCCTCGACCGCATCGCGCTGCGCCGCACCGAGATCGTCACGGCGTTCGACCGGGTGCTGGCCGGCGAGACGGCCGACGTCGCTGCCGTCCGTCGCGCGATGGACGACCTCACCGAAGCCCTGCGTGAGCTGCGGTCGCCGCTGGACTTCATCGACAGCGACCGACCGCCGACGACCGCGCTGCCCGATGCGCCCCGAAGCCGGCCCCGCGCCCCCGACCTCGACCGCGCGCTGGGTCCACAACGCCCGCACCTCGACGGCCTCGATGCCGAGGTGCGCGTGCTGGTCGACCGCGCGCTCGACACCGACGCGGACGCGGTGCGCCGTGCCGTCGGTGCCGAGACCTACCAGGGGTTCCTCCGCAACGTCCGCGCCCTCGCCGACAGCGTCGACGGCGGGCTCGACCCCGTCGCGGCCCAGCGTCTCGCCGACGGCCTGGCCCAACTCAACCCCGAGACCCGACGCGCGCACGCGGCCGGCCGGTTGCCGGAGGTGCACGACCTGTCCGCACCCGCGACCGGGGCACCGCGTCCGCTCGGCAACCGTGCCGTGCGCGAACACCTCGCCGGAGCCGGTGACGAGGTGGACGACGCGATCCGTCGCTTCATGACCGACGAGCAGCCTCGCAGCCAGACACCCACGGACGTCGGGATCCCCTCGGACACGCCACCCGCGGTCCGCACGAGGATCGAGCGGTCCATCCGTGCCAGCGCCGCCCTGCGGCAACTGCGCGAGACCGCCCCGGCCCAGTTCGCCGAGTACCTCGCCGCCTACATCGCCAAGGGCCCCGAGTACGTGCATCAGCGCACCTTCGCGCACTACGTGTGGATGCGGCGGTCGCGGCACGTCCGTGGTGCACTCGGCGAATTCGACGCCGCCCATCAACTGCCCGACAGCGTGGCGTTGCTGAAGGGGCCCGACCACAACGTCACCGCCCGCGGCACCGACCTCGTCGGCGTGGACCTCGACACCGGCAGGCTGCTGGTGATCGACAACAAGGCGCTGGCGCGGCAGGTCGTCTCCGACGTCGGTGCGCTCACGCGCAACCTCGCGACCAACCTCGGCAGTGACCTGGCCCGGTTCCGGACGCTGCTGTCGGATCCGGCCCTCCCCGACGCCGCACGTGTCGCCATCAGGCGGCTGGAGCGGGCCGTCACCGAACTCGAACAACTCGAACGGGGGCTGGCCGGCGGGCAACGACTCACCAGCGCCTGGGGCGACGTCCGACGCATCCTCGACACCGCCCAGATCGACCTCGTCGTGACCGGGGCGTTCGGCCAGGTCACCGACGTGTCGCCCGGCCTGCAAGCCCTGGGCATCCAGTTCCTGCCGGCCGCAGGTACCGCCGCGGCCACGACGACCGGAGGTGGGCCATGACCCTGCCCAGTCGCGTCGAGCACATCCCGCGGCCGTCCGCGCTGCTCTCCGACGGCGGGCTCGCGACCGTCCCGCTGTGGGCGGTGACGTCGCAGACCGTCGAGCAGAGCTTCCATCTGCCCGCGATCGGCTCGACCTCGACCCGGACCGTGGTCGCCGCCCACGACGACACCGTCAGGCTGTCGGGGATCCTGGTCGGACCGTCCAGGTTCGGGTTCAAGCGCGGTCTCGAGATGCTCGCGGAGGCGAGTCGGCGCGGGTCCGCGATGGGGGCGTGGACCGGCGGGGCCGTCGGCGGCCTGATCCTGGTCACGACGTTGACGATCCGCACCGACCTGTACGCGAAGAGCCTGAGCTTCACCGTCGACACCAACCGCCGCGACACGATCGGCGTCGATCTCACCCTGCAGCACGTGCCGCGCCCGTCGCTGATGCACGCGCTGCAGGAGTTCGCCGCGGTCGGCGTCGGTGCCCTGCGGGACGCACTGGCATGAGTACGCCACTGGTGCTGCGCGAACTCACCCGGCCGACCGTGGCCGCCGTCGACGACCTGCGGGTCGTCGAGCAACGGATGCCGTCGCTGCCGCACACCGTCACGCTCGCCGAAGGTCTCGCGCTGACGCTGGTCCTGCCGACCGGCGTCGCACGCGCCTGGTTGCACGAACCCGGCGACGCCGTCGTGTCGCGCGGCGCCGACCAGGTCGCCGCCGACGCCGGGGTCGGATCGGGTCGTGCCGGGACAGGACCCCTGCCGCCGATGCCCCTGCGCCCCCGGGTGCTGGTGGTGCGTGATCGTCGGGCGGTCGCGGCCTTCCCGGCAGTCGCGGGGCGGCGGTGGCTGGTGCCCGAGGCGGACGACCAGGACACCGGTCCGGCGGGGCGGCCGGCGCAGGTGTGCCTGCTCGACTGGCACGTCGACGTGGCCACCGTGCTCGGGCTGCCGAGCGCCGCGGGTGCGGTCCGCGTCGGGTGGCGGTGGATGGACGACGTGTCGTCCCCGCCGCGCCTCGCGCCCGTGCGGCCGGTCGCCTGGACCGTCTGGCTCGACGACGACGCCATGGGGCCGGAGGTCGAGTCGTGACCGGGCTGCTGCGTCTTCCCGCCCAGTCGGTCCTGCCCGCCTGGTTCCTGGTCGTGCGAGCCGACGTCGAGGAGGAACGGCGGGGCGAACCGCTGGTCCTCTCGCACCGCGACGTGCACGCCGAGATCGCGGCGACGCTGCGCGGCGGGCTGCAGCCGGGCGAGATCACCATCACGCTCGAGGGCCTCGGCGACGACGCGCACGCGAAGTTGCGCACGGCCACCGACACGCCCGGCGGCGCGGCGCTCGACCTGTACCTCGCCTGGCTCGGCATCGGTGGCGTCGGGGGCTACCTCGCCAACCTGGTCGGCATGACGGACCTGCTCGGTCCGAGCGAACCGCCGGCCGAACACCGGGTCGCCCGCCTGGCCATCAGCAAGCTGCGGCGACAGCGGGGAGCACGCGACTACGAGACGGTGATCGAGGCCGTCGACGTGGCCGTCCATCGACTCTCGCGACGGCCGTACTGTCCCGAACGCGGGCAGACCACGCTGCTCGGGGCCGCCGGCAGCCTGGCCAACGACTGCGACGTGCCGGTGCGCTACTGGGCAGACGGCCGACGTGCCGACGCGAACACCGTGCTGGCGACCGGTCAGCGTGCCGACGACGAGACCGCCGAGTCGCCACAGGTGGCCCGGGGTCGCCTCCACCTGCAGGCCTTCACGGCGCTGCAGCAGGCGATGTCGGAGGCCACCAACCTCGGCGCACCCGGCATGTTCCTGGTACGCGACGGGGTCCTGCACGCCGGCGTCCGCCCGATCCCGCTGGAGGGCGACCCGATCGAGGTGAGCGCCGACACGGGCCTGGTCGAGACCACGATCGAGCGCGGTGCCGGCCTCGCCACCGACGAGACCGACCTGTGCGAGGAGACGCCGGGCCGCGCGCCCGACACCGTCACGCTGGTCTGCCTGGGTCGTCCGGACGTCCGGCCCGGTGACGTGGTGACCTTCCCCGCGCCCGCCGGCGAGGCACCGACGACCGCCGGTAGCGCCGTGCCGCTGTTCGGCAACCTCGCCGAGCTGCCGTTGACGCCGCAGTTGGGCGGCCTCGGTGACGCGCCGCTGCACGCCTACGTGGAGACGGTCGCCCACCGGTTGGGTCGCACCTCGGGCTTCGTGACCACCATCACGGCCACGCATATCGATCCCGAAGAGCCCTGGCAGCAACTACCGCCGCGCCCGACCGACGCCACCGACGCCGACGAAGCCGAGGATCGCGGCCGTGACCCGCTCGGCCGTGCGGTGCGCCGGATGGCGAACTCGGTGCAGCGCAACCTGCGACCGCCCGACGTCGCCGAGGTCCGTGCCGCGCACCCGGCCGACGACGGTCCGGCCTCGCCCGCGCAGACGGTCCGGGTGTGGCGCGGACTCGCGGCCTCCGACAGCGTGGCCAACCAGGCCAGACGGCTGCCGATCGACCGCACGCACGGCTCGCAACTCGAGGGGGTCGCGACCGCGACGCCGTTCGCCTGGGACCGGTGCGGGCTGATCGTCCCGCGCTACCCGTTCACCCGGGTGCTGCTGGCGCACCGCAACGGGCGTGGCGAGGACGCCGTCGACGTCGGTGCCCTGTGGGGACCGGGCGGCCGCCCCGAGCAGGCGCACGCCGGCGACTGGTGGCTGCACCTGCCCGCGGCCGTGCCCGAGGACGAGCGGACCAGTGTCGGCGACGACGCCGAGGCCTCCGGCTACGACGGTGCGGTCACCAACGACCTCATCGACGCCGACGGTCGCCGCGTCATCGAGGTGGGCGAGTTGACCATCCGCGTCAACGTCGACACCGACAGCAACGAACCGGCGGCCGGGACCCGCCCCACGCCGCCCGGTGACGAGGCGCTCACGATCGAACACACGCGTGCGGGCAGCCGCATCGTGATGGACAAGGACGGCAACGTCCGGATCGAGGCGGCCGGGAATCTCGACCTGACCGCCGGCGGCACGCTCACCATCGCCGCGGACCAGGTCGACGTCGAGGTCGGCAACACCATGGACGTGAGGAGGGCGTGATGGGACTGGTGATGACGGTCGCCGGCAAGGTGGCGTGCGGCCACGGCAACGCGGTCGGCGTCTCGAGCAGTCGGGTCCTCACCGTCGACGGCCGTGAGGTGCTCACCGCCGCCGAGATCGAGTCGGGGTCCCAACCGCCCACCGACCCGGCGGTGACCAGCGACAACAGCGGCACGATCACGGCGCCGTGCACCTCGTTCAGCGTGACCGGCGGGACGGCCGTGGCGCTGACCGTCTCCGGCGACGGCGTCGTCGTGGACTCGCTGGCCGGCACGACCAACGGCTACCTGGCCAAGGCCACCGAGCTCCCACTGTCGTGCGGTTCGGCCGGCCAGGTGGCACTCACGGCGACCTGACCCGGCACGAGCAACGGCTACCCGACAACCCCCGACCGACGCGAGGACCCCATGGAACGCCAGCACGAACAGCAGCGGACCGAGGCGCGGCTGCTCGGTTGGACGCTCGCCGCGCCGGCCCTGGCGGTCGGGCCGGGTGCCGACATCGGTCGTGACCTCGCCCTGACCGACGGCGGGGCCGGGCTCGACCTGGCCGTGGTGAACGGCACCGACGCGTTCCTGCAGGACCTCTCGATCGCGTTCACGACCGGCCGCGGCACCGACGTCCTCAACGTCGCGTTCGGGTTCGACGGTCTCACCGCGATCGCCGAGGAGCACGACCGGATCCTGCAGTGGGAACGCATCCGCATCGCCACGATCCAGTTGCTGCGCAACGACCCGCGGGTGACCGAGGTGCTCGAGGTCGAACTGGACGGCGACAGCGTCGTCGCCCGCGCGCGAACGGTCCGGGCGACCGTGAAGACCATCGCCGGGACCACCGTCGAGGTCACGATCGGAAAGGTGGGGATCGATGCCTGAGGACGAGATGCTCGAGATCCTGGCAATCGACGCGGCCGTCGCACGGAGCACGGGCAGCGACCGCTACGGCATCACCGATGCCGGCTTCGTGCCCAAGAGCTACAGCCGCGTGCTGGCCGAGCGGTTCGCGCTGGCCCGGGAGGTGTTCGGCGGTGACATCGACCTGACGGCCGGGTCGGTGCTGCGCAAGTTGCTGGAGGTGACCAGCCTGGAGGACGCACGGACGTGGGCCGCGCTCACGCGGGCGTACGACGACAGCTTCGTGACCAGCGCGACCGGTGCCGCGCTCAGCCGGCTCGGCGAGGAACTGGGGTTGCCGCGACCCCACCTCGAGGCTCGCGGGGAGGTCACGTTGGAGTTGGCCGGTGACCTGCCCGACGGCGTCACCGAGGTCGCCGTGCCCCGCGGCGCGCGGATGCTCAGCCCGGGTGGCCACCACGCCTGGCTGACCGCGGCCGCCACGCTGTCGGCCAGTTCACCGGAGGCCGTCGTCCCCGCGGCCGCGTTCCACCCGGGTCCGGACGGCGACCTCGATCCCGCCGACGGGGGCGAGGTCACCCTGGACCGGTTCCACCCCGACGACGACCGTCTGCAGCCGCTGCGCGACCTGGAGGCAGCCGCCGGGGAGCCGCTGGTCACCATCGTGCACGACCGGCCGTTCGTCGGCGGGACGTCGCGCTGGCCCGACGAGCGCTACCGCCGCCTGCTGTTGCGAGCCCCCCGGTCGGTGTGGACCGCCGATGCGATCCGTATCGCGGCCTCCCTCGTCGCGGGCGTCCGCCGGGTCGAGGTCCGCGACGCCTGGGGTGGCCTCGACCTGCACCAGTCGATCTTCGGCAACTTCAACTTCGCCGAGCGGCTGTTCGGGTCCGAGCGCGACATCGCCCGCCCCTACTACCTCACCGTCCTCGTCGGTCCGACACCCGGTGCCGTCTGGAACGGACCGGACGGCCTGCACGCCGCGGTCGCTTCGGCGATCGAGGACGTGCGGCCGGTCAGCATCTTCCCCTACATCCAGCAGGCCCAGTTGGTGTCGGTCGGTGTCGAGGCCGACCTGGTCGTCGACGGACTCCCGTTGCCGCCGGGATCGGCCGCCCGCGACGCGGCGCCGGCAGCGATCGAACTCAAGCGCCGGATCGCGCGGCGACTCACCGAGCACGTCGACGACGCGGGATTCGGCGAGCCGGTCCGGGCCGCATCCGTGATCCGGATCATCATGGAGGAGCCGGCGGTACGCGACGTCCGCGACCTCCGACTGGTGCGGTTCCCGGGCGATCCCGACGGCGCGACGGTGGCGGCCGACCCCCTGCCCGCGGACGTCCAGCAGCTCGCCTGCGGCGCCAACGTGCACGTCGGCGTCGACCAACTCCCGGTGTTCGTCCCCGACGACGCCCGTCTGCGGGTGGTGTGACGTGTCGACCTCCACGTCCTCGCCGCTGCTCGACGACCTGCCCGAGATCGCCGGCCACCTCAACGTGCTCGCCCACCTGCCGGGTCCGCTCGCCACCGGCGCCGTCGACCGCAAACTGCCGCTCGACGCATCGGGACGCGCCCGGACGGGGACGGCAACCCGGCATCCGGTGCTGGTCGTCGCGCCGCGGACCGACCTCGGTGGGGACGGGCTCGCCATCGAGGTGAGCACGACCGAAGGTGCCGCCCTGCCCGGCCTGTGGTTCGCACCCCACACGCCGGCGGGAGCAGGGGTCGTCGCGCTGGTGCCCGCCGTCGACCAGACGGGGTCGTCACCCGCGGTGGGGATCCGGCTGGCGGCGACCTGGAAGCCGACCGACGGGGCGCACGTGGCGGTCGCGGTCGGTGACCTCGCCGACCTGGTCGTGGTACGGGTCATCGAGGGGGTGTTGGGCAAGCTGCTGTTCGTCATGGGTCGTGGGCACGCCGAGGTGCGGACCACGTCCCGGTCGATCCTCGCCGCGCGTCGCCTCGACGGCGCGACCGGCGCGGCGTTGGACCGCACCGGCGAGGACCTGGCCGTGCCCCGGCTCGGCGAGCGACTGGTCGCCGGCGACGGGATCATCACCACCGAGCCCGGCCGCGAGTCGGACGCCGACTACCGGGCCCGGCTCGCCATCTACCGGCCGTTGCTGCAGCCGACCCACCGGCAGGTCGAGCGGCTGTTGAACGGACCGGGCGGGCCGGCCGACGTGAACGCCGGTCTGCC
>JAGXST010000045.1 GCA_018335555.1 Actinomycetota bacterium
GCCTTCGGGCCCGATGCCGCGGCTGCCGAAGTGGCGAGCCACGAACGCGTTCGCGGCCGTCTCATCGAAGCGCTCGCAGTCCATCGCGGTACCCCAGGCCCGGAAGGCGACCGCCTTGCCGGAGCTGATGCCCGGCTCCTCGTAGGGCGACGTGAGGATGGCCGCGCTCGACCGCGTCGCGGCCTCGCCGAAACCGTTGACGTTGAGAACCTCGGCCCAGGCCGCGATCTGGTCGCCATCGGTTCCGGTGGGGTCGTACCAGACGATGACAGCACCGTGCTCGAGGTTGTGGGTGCTCGAGCGCTCGTCGATCTGGCGCGAGAACCCGTCGAGGCTCGCCGGGCTGACCTGGGCGTTGTGGGGACCCGAGTGCGTCGGCCGGACACCCGTGTAGACCGTGTCAGCCTCCGGCGCGACGGACGCCTCGAAGTGGAACGACTCGGACAACGGTTCCCGTTCGGCGATCAACTCGCACTCGGCGTCGTCCTGGGCCTCCTCGGCCTCCTCGACGTTGACGAGGATGGCCTCGTCGAGCGATCTCGGGTCTGGTCGAACCGCCTGGAAGACCACCACACCGACGAGCGACGCCACGACGCTCGTGATCGCGCGGTTGCGGAGCCGGTCTCTTCGCGCCTTGGCTGCGGCCGCAGCCTCCTTGCGCTTGCGCTCCTCGCGACCCTGCGCACGGCGTTCCTTGTTGGTCAGGCGCTCGCGTTCAGCCACCGGAGCCTCCTCCTCGTCCCAACTGCCGGGCCGGCCTGCGCGCAACGGACAGCACCGCGAGCCCCGACCGAGGCGGTCGCGATCGGCGCGAGGAGGTTGACCAGTTGCCCACGATCGCCGCGCTCGCGACCGAGGCGATCGTGGGTCGGCATCCAGTCTCGTCCGTCACCGTCGTCGGTTCCCGATGGCCCATCGTACTACGAGCGTGTCGTACCTGTGCGCCATCGTGGTCGCGAGGGGAGTCTGCCCGGTCACGGCGTCGACCTCGGATGAGCTGTCGGGGGAGACGCGGCCGGCTTCGCGGGGGCCCACGCCCGACGGAGCGGTTCCCCTGGCCTGGCGGGGACGACGAACGGGACCGTCTCCAACGCGCCTACACCCCGACGCCCGCTGGCGACCACTCAACCGTCACAGTCGATGCCTGCGCCCACCATGGTGGCTCCCTGCAGCGTGCTGCGGTCGCGACCCGAGCGTCAGCTCAGACGTCGACGCACGCCTTCCCTTCAGCCGGTTGCTGGAGGGCGTTCGACGTGCGCGCCGGACCGGTGATGTACGCGCCCAGGTCGACCACGAACTGCCCCGTACCGTCGTCCAGTGACGACGCGTAGCGGTCGAGCCCTCGCGGCGCTGGATCGCCGACCCACTCACCCCACCGGTTGTACCGGGAGCCGTGACAAGGGCACTCGAACCACTGCGAGCTCTGGCACCAGGGAACGGCGCAACCGAGGTGAGGGCAGTCCTGACTGTTGAGCGCCATCAACGCGGTCTCAGCGTCCAGCACCGCCTGGTGGTCCGTGCCGTAGTTCTGCATCGCGGCCTCGTTGGCGGGGTCCCACAAGACGATCGAGATCCCGCCTTCTGGAACCCTCACCGGCGCACGTTCCGTCCGGATGAGCGCCGCGAGGCTGGCCGCATCGCCGAGGGGCACCTCGCCGACGAGTTCGTCCCCCGGCCGCGGCCAGAGGAACCCCAGGGACGCGAGCCCGAAACCGCCGAGGCCGACGCCCACCGCACCGAAGAGGCTCGTGCGGAGGAAGCTGCGCCGGGCGACGGTCGGGAGATCCCAGCCGTTCTCGGACCGCTTCACGTAAGGACCATCCAAGTCTCGACCTCTTGCACCTACGACGTTACGGTCGTAGGTCGTTCCCGGTACCTACCATCGTCCAGCGATACGAGGCACGAGCCCACGTCGGCCGGGGCGTCGACGCCGATCCCGCGGATCTGACGTGAGGGCTCGCAGGGGATGGTCGCCGCAGCGGTCCAGGCCCGGGACGAAGCCGTGCCTGCACGTCCGCTCCCCATGGCTGCCGAGCCAGGCCTACGGTGACGCCCGCTCCTCGGGGGTCCCACCAGGTCCCACACCGACGTGCAGGTGATCGGCGTGGACCACGTCCGTGAAGGAGCGACCACCGAACCCGTCGAGCGCCCATGGGCTGCCGAGTTCGGTGACCGCCTCGTCGTCGAAGAGCCACTCGACCAGGTCGCGGCTCGTACTCGAGTCGCTCCGGTCATCGATCACGTCGCGTTCGCCCACGCGGTAGATGTCGACGGCCCGTCCCTTGGTGTGGTTGCTCTGCCGATCGGTGCCGAAGACCTCGAACGGGTGGCCGGTCGAGAGGGTCAGCACCGCGTACGGCGTCCGTTCCGCGATCCTGCTCATCAGGCGGAGCAGGTCGGGTGACGTCCCTCCGGCGAGGATGTCCCAACGTGCGGAGTCCGGCAGTTCGATCCGTTCGTCGTTGAGGACGGCTTCTGCCTCGGCTGTCAACGGAGCGGCGTCCTCCGGTGGGTCCCCTCCGGCTGAGGGGAGGGCGTCGAACACCCACTGGTCCCCCGCGAGTCGGAGGCGCACGTCGAGCGTGCGGTGCTGGATCCGGGTGCCCGTCGCCGTACCGACGGTCTGCTGGACCAGGACCATCACCGAGACACGGTCAGGACGAGCACCTCCGAGTTGGGGGTACACGACCTCCCCTCGCGACCACGCGCCACGGTGAAGGAGCGGCCCCGCCGCGTCCAGGAGTGTCTCCAGCGCCGCACCCTCGGCGTTCGTGGCTACTGCAACGACCTCCTCGAGGTCGTCCCCTGCCTCGTACGTCGTCAGCTTCTGAGCGATCTCAGAAGCCAGGCGCTTGGCGTTCGGGTAGACCTCTGCGTCGGAGAGAGCGACTGGCTCGGCCGCCGGGGGAGGCGCCGGTCGCTCCGCCGGCGGCGGAGAGGCGTTCGTGACCGGCGGCTCCTCGGATGCCTCCCCCTCCGGCGACGCGTTCACGCCATCGGCCTCACCGGTGTCGTCGCTGCCTCCGATGTCCGGTGCGGCGCGACATCCGGCAGCGATCAGCGCCAAGAGGAGAACGGTGGTCGCACATCGAGTTCGTGAACCGACCACCGAGTCGTCCCCTGTGAGGCCTCACCGACAGAAGCCGGCTTGATGGATGTCGCACCTACTACGCCTCCGCGTAGCGTACTCCGACCTGCACTTGGCTCGACGCGTGTGCACACCGTCCCCCAACGCCTGCTACGTCAGAACCAAGGAGGCGTGACCTGCTTCGGGCGCGACGCCGCAACGCGACCACCGCGAGTGATGTCACGACGAACGCCCGCACAGCGGGTACCGTAGGCGGCGACTACTACGCAATCGTCGTACAGAGATCGCTGGAGCCAAGATGCCGTCCCCGAGACGCGACCTGCCTGCAGGCTCCGGACGACAGCATGCGACGGTCTCAGGCCGCACCGGACACCGGAGCGAGCTGATCGCGGAGAGCGAGCGGGGTCACCGTGTCCGTCGCGAGCGCATCGTCGGCGGGGGGGCCATCGCTGTCGGTGGCGTCGTCTTCCTACTGAACCTCGTCATGGAGTTCTCGACGCTGGTGCTGCTGCCGGGTGGCCACCAGGAGGCCTACTTCTTCGCCGCGTTGGTGACGCTGTTCGGTGGCGCCTGGGTCGCCTTCGACTGGGGCGACGCACGCCGGCGGAAACCCTCGTAGGGCTCGTCCAGTAGCAGAAACGGGGAGCCGTCATCGAGCTTCCGGATTAGCGGATCCACGAGCGGGCGAGGCGGAGGGAAGTGGCGCCGATGGGTCGTCCAGAAGACTGCCCTGCCGCGAGGCTTTCACCGCGGCGGCTGCGGCCTCGCCGCGTCCAGGCGCGGACGCCCGCGTGATGCGGCCGGTCGGTGACCGTCGAGCCACCGCGGTGGCGGTTCCTCCACGCCGGCTGGGCACGGTGGAGCCGGCGTCGCGCCGGATCGTTCGCGGTGTCGGTTGGGCGCTGATCGGCGCGGGTGCTGTGGTCCTGCTCTACGTCGCCTACCTGCTGTGGTTCACCGGTCTCCAGACCGCCACCGCGCAACGAGACCTGGCGGACCGCTTCGAGACGATCACCGAGGGGCGAGGAGCTCCGACGGCCGAGCCACCCGCCGCCGGCCGCAGTTCCGAGGCAGCTGGGGATGCGTTCGCCGCGTTGTGGTTCGAACGCGACCGTGAACGCGTGGTCACCGACGACGTGCTCTACGTCGTCGAGGGCACGTCGGTCGAGGATCTGAAGCGGGGTCCGGGCTACTACGTGGGTTCCGCGCTCCCCGGCCAGTCGGGCAACTTCGCCATCGCCGGGCATCGCACCACCTACGGCGCACCGTTCTGGTCGTTGAACGCGCTGGCCGAGGGCGACACGATCCATGTCGTGGACCGGAACGGCACGGAGTGGCGCTACGCCTTCCGCGAACAGCGGATCGTGGAACCGACCGACGTGTGGGTCGTGTCGGACGCCGACCCGATCGGCCTCGGCGCGCCGACCATCACGCTGACGACCTGCCACCCTCGAGCGAGCGCGGCCCAGCGTCTCGTCGTCTTCGGCGAGCTCGTCGGCTCCGTCTGACGTGTCGCCCACGCCGCGAGATCACCGGTTCACCCGGTGCCGGCCGTACCCCGTCTGGTTGGCAACCGTTGTGGTCGCACTCTTCGTCGCGCCCAACCTGCTGACGCTGTCAGGGGCCACCGTCACCTCGTCGGTGCCTGACCGAGAGCTCACGGACCCGCAGCTGATGACCTACCTCGTCGGTAGCCTGGCGGTCCAGCTGCTGACCTTCACCGTCGCGCTGCTTCCGCTCGTGTTCGCGCGACGTCTCGACCGGCGGATCCTCGGGCCGGCACCACCGCAACGGTCGGCCCGGGTCGTCCGTACCGGCCTACTCGCGGGCACGGTTGCCACCGCCGGCGCCTACGGTGTGAACGCCTTGCTCGTAGCCCTCACCGGGGCTGACGAGCCGGTGCAGCAGCAGTTGCTCGAGGACGCCCTCACGGGCGGGGTCCCCCTCTTGCTGGTGATCGCGATCGCCGTGATCGCTGCACCGATCACGGAGGAGGTTATCTTCCGCGGTGTCCTCTTCCGCTCGCTCGCTGACCGGTTCGGCCCGTGGACCGGCATCGTCACCTCCGCTGCCATCTTCGCGGCCATACACACCGAGGTCCTCACCAGCCAACCGCTCGCCCTGGCCGGACTCTTCGTCATCGGCGGCGTGCTGGCGTACGCCTACCAACGGACCGGCAGACTGGCGGTCCCGATCATCGGGCACGCCGCCTTCAACGCAGCCTCACTGGGCCTCGCGCTGGCGCTCGATCGCGTGCTGGAGGTGGTCCCGTAGGCCAGGGCGCTGGACGCTGGCCACCGAGCCGACCAACTCGAGGCGACTAGGTTCACTCGCACCGACCTACGGGCCGGGCGTGGTCGCCGACAGGGCTGCCGTCCGGTCGCTGAGGCGCGAAGTCGCGCTAGCAGGGGCTACCCGAGAGGTACTGACGCGGATCGACGGGCGAGCCGTTGACGCGGAACTCCTGGTGCAGGTGAGGGCCCGTCACGTTCCCCGTACTCCCGACGTAGCCGATCGTCTCACCTCGAGAGACGGATCGGCCGGAGCTGACGGCGAGCGCGTTCTGGTGGGCGTAGGCGGTCACCACGCCATCGCCGTGATCGATGAGGACGAGGTTGCCGTAGCCACCCTGCCAGCCGGCGAAGATGACACGGCCGGCCTTGGAGGCCCCGATGGGTGTGCCCGTACCACCGCCGACGTCGATGCCCTGATGCATCCGACCCCAGCGCGGGCCGTACTCCGAGGTCACCGGCCCACAGAAGGCCCACGCGTACCCCCCCGACGTCACGTTGGCGCCAGGCGCAGGACCGTCCGCGCTCGGCGCTTCTGCCTGACGGTCACGGATCAGTTGTTCCAGCCGCTCCGACTCGGCCTCGAGGTCGTCCTGTTCGCCCTCGAGTTGCTTCACGCGCGCACGTGCGTCTGCGGCTGCGAGTGCCCTCGAGTCGCGGAGCCGCTCGACATCGGCGAGCAGCTCGCGCTGCTCCGTGAGCATCTCGTCGAGCCGTTCCTCCTCGATCGAGAACCGCTCACGTTCGACCTCGACGGCGACCTGGGCTGCCGCGAGCGACTCCGAGGTTGCGGCATCGTCCAGCGTCAGGGCGCGAAGGTAGGTCGAACGGGCGAGTGCCTCCTCGGCATCACCTGCGGAGAGCAGCACGTCGAAGTCACGAACGGCACCCTGCTTGAACATGGCGGCCGCCCGGGCTTCGAGTGAGGCGCGAACGACCTCCGCTTCCTCCTCGACTTCGGCCAGGCGCTGTCCCGCATCAGACACGGCAGCACGCTGCCGTCGGAGCGCCGCCGCTACGTCGTTGACGACCGCCTCGATGGCGGTGAGGCGTCGGTCCGCGTCAGCGAGATCGACCTCGGCACCCTCAGCCGCATCCTCGGCGCGGTCCAGCTCGCCCGCGACGGCGTCGATGCGCGCCTGCGCGTCCGCGAGCTGCTGGTCCGGCGTCTGCGCTCCGGCGACCGCAGCCGGCACGCCCGCGGCGATCACCACAGCCAGCGCTGCAACCCAGCGACGCGTCGAACGTCCCACGAAAGCTCCATGATCGGCGCCGGGACACTACTACGCCAAGTTAGTAGACTGCCAAACCGCCGAGGGCCGAACCTGCACCCCAGGCAACCGACCTTCAGGAGAGGGTGTACCGGCCGACGGGTGCTGATGACCCGACACCTGGCTCGCCCTCCGTCCGACGAACGTGGTTGGGAGGCGAGAGCCTCGAACAGGGGGGCCTCCACCCTCACCTCGTACTCACCGGGCTGGGACACCTCGGCGCGACCAGAGCGGCTGACCGACGCGAGAAAGACCTGGTGGTGGAGAGGCAGCGCCGCAGTACCCGCCGCGGCGCCAGCGACGGCGCAGGCGGCGGATGGCTGACCACCTACGGCGACCTCGTCACGCTGCTTCTGGCGTTCTTCGTCCTGCTCTACGCCATGAGCTCGGTCGACGTCGCCAAGTTCAAAGTGGTCGTATCCGGCCTCGCCGTCCCCTTCGGCAACGACGCCGGGGCCGGGTTGCTACCCGAGATCGACGGGCTGTCTCCCGGGCAGGCGCCCGACGCGGACCCGCCCGCCGAGCGGACACCGGAGGTCAGCGAGATGCTGAGAAAGGCGGCGGCCGCCGAAGCATCGCGCGCCCAGCTCGACGACGTAGCGGCCGCGCTCGACGCCGCCCTCGCTGAAGCTGGGTCGGCCGATCTCGTCGAACATCGGCGGGAGGAGCGAGGCCTCGTCGTAACGGTCGCCAGCGACAACGTCCTGTTCGCCCTCGGGTCGACCGATATCAGCGTGACGGGCACTCGGGTCATCGCGACCGTCGCAGAGGCGCTCGGGGGCCTCCCCAACGAGGTGCTCGTCGAGGGACACACCGACGACCTGCCGCTGGCGCGCGGAACGTATACCAACTGGAACCTGTCCACCGACCGCGCCGTCGCCGTCCTCAGCCGCATGGTCGACCAGCACAGCTTCCCGACCGACCGCATCGGCGCCGCGGGGTACGCCGAGTTCCGTCCGATCGTGGAGAACCAAGACCGGGCCAGTCTGGCTCGCAACCGTCGGGTCGATATCGTTGTCCTGCGGGCGGACGTCACCGCCCCGACGCGGTGACGAGCGGACGCCGGTCGCCGCACCCCTCGCCGGCAGGGATCGCCAATCCGAGGTGGGACTTGCGAGAGACCGGCGAGCTGAGGTTCATCGCGATCCGGCTTGCCGGTTTTCGGCGGGTGGCCTTGCAGCCCTCGCAGGTCGCGGACGAGGCGTCGCGATCATCGCCGCGCCGGTGATCGCCGCTAGTCCACCGGAACCGCGCGGACCCCGACGTGCAGGTGGTCCTGGTGCACGACATCGGTGAACGAGCGGCCGCCGTAGCCGTCCAGTGCCCAGGGTGCGCCGATCTGACTCACCTCGGGCTGGTCGTAGAACCACTCGAGGAACTGGTAGGTCGCCGACCCCTCCTCACGGTCGTCGATGACCAACCGTTCGTCGACCCGGTAGATGTCGACCGCCCGGCCCATGGTGTGGAAACTCTGCCGCTCGGTTCCGAACACCTCGAAGGGATGGCCGGTCGAGAGCACGACCACGCCGTAGGGCGTCTGGTCGGCGGCTCGGGCCATCAAGCGCAGCAGCTGCGGGGAGATCTCCCCGGCGATGATGTCCCAGCGGGCCGAATCCGGCAGCTCGATCCGCGGATCTTCCAGGACGGCACGGGCCTCCTCGGACAGATCGTCGGGCAGCGGCATCGCGCTGCCACCATCGGAAGCCAGGGACTCCACGACCCACGCGCCCTCGCGAAGCAGCAGCCGGACGTCCAACGTGCGGGTCTCGCGCCGCTCCCCCGCGGCATCTCCGATCCGTTGTTCGGTGGTCACCATCACGGACACGCGGTCCGCTGTCACGCCGCCGAGCTGCGAGTAGATCACCCGCCCCCGCGACCAGGTGCCGGGGTGGTGCAGGTCACGCGCCTGCTCCGCCAACCGACCACGGTCGACGACCGCGTCGAAGTCGGCAACCACCTCCTCCATTGACTGGTCCGGGTCGTAGGTGGTCAGCGCCTGGGCGACATCGGCGGCCAGCCGCTTGGCGTTGAGATAGACGTCCGCTTCGGAGAGCGCGAACGGAGCCTCGACCGGTGGCGGTTCGGGAGGTAGCGCCGCCTCGGGCATCTCGACATCGACGCTCTCGATGACCGGCTCATCGGTCATCGAGGCCGGGGCGTCCGGTGCCTCCGCGGACGACTCGGCGACCGCGGCCGGGTTACACGCGGCGGCCAGAGCAGCGATGGCCAGGCCCGCGGCGCCGATCCGCGCCTCGGACTTGCCAGCACGGCCAGCTGGTGTGCGCCTCACGTCGTCCCGTCTCCTGCGTCGCGTCGCCTGGCACCACCGCGAAGTTCGCTGCTCTGCCCCGCCGCGAGCGGCCCCGTGGCGAACGGCGCCGTGGCGAACGGCGCCGTGGCGAACGGCGCCGTGGCGGTCGGGAGTGTACTACGGGCGGGTCGTGGCACCGCGGTCGGCGAACCGGCGCGCGGCACGGGCACGCGAGGATCACGATGTCGCGAGCGCATCCGCGATCAGGCCGGCGTTGGTGCGCAGCAGGTCGAGGTAGGTCTCGGCGCCCGTCCCCGACGCTCCGAGCCCGTCGGAGTACAGCGTGACGACCTCGACGTCGCGGCCGACCTCACGAGCGAGCGCCTGAGCCAGGGTGTCGTTGGCGGTGTTCTCGGCGAAGATGGCGGGGAGTTCGCGATCCTCCACGAGCCGGGCCAGCTCGGCGAAGGCTGCCGACGAGGGGGTTGCATCGGTCGTGCCGCCCGGGATGATGGTCCCGGCGAGCTCGAAGTCGTAGCGGGAGGCGAAGTAGCCGATGGCTTCGTGGTTGGTCACGAGCACGCGACGCTCGGGCGGGACCGCGGCGGTGAGGGCCCCGATGTCCTCGTGGACCGCCAGCAGCTCGCTACGGTAGTCCGCCGCACGCTCCTGCCAAGCACCGGGACCCAGACGACGCTCGAACTCCTCCCCGAGCAGCTGCACGCCGTCGGACATCCTGATCGGGTCGAACCACACGTGCGGATCCTCGGTCGCGGGTGGCTGCTCGTCGTGGTCGTCCTCACCGGCGTGGTCTTCCACGTCTCCCTCGTCTCCCTCGTCGCCGAGGTCGTCCTCGTCGGCGTGCACGTCCGCGAGGGCGAAGGGGATCGGGTCGAGCTGAGGAGCGAGCTCGACGATGTCGACGCCTTCGGCGCGTGCGCTGTCGAGCAGGCTGGCCAGCGGCGCCTCGATACCGAGTCCGATCGCGAGCACGAGGTCAGCCTCGCGCACACGGGCGGCGTCAGCGGCGGACGCCTGGATGGTGTGCGGGTCCGCGCCGGGCGGCATGAGCACCTCGATCTGCGCCTCGTCACCGGCCACGTTGGCGGCGATGTCGCCCAGGATGGACGTGGTGGCGACGACGAGCGGTGGACCTTCGTCGGCGACGGTCGGGGACGCCCCGCCCTCTCCCCCGCCGCAGCCAGCGAGGACGAGGACTGCGGCGCCCACCCAGGGGAGGTGACGGCGGTTGTTCTTCAGAGACACGCTGGCTCCAGGAGGCGGGACGTACGACGCGGCCATAGTATCAGGAATGGTTCCTATTCTCAGCAGCCTCGCTGAAAGGTCGTGCCCTGACCGACCAGATTCGGCCGTTTCGGGCGATCTGGCGCCGGTTCTACCGCATTCCGCTCGGCGCACGGGTGCCGCATCCGACCACGCTGATGAAGATCACCACCCGCTGCGGCGCCGAGGCGGTCGCCCAGCTCAACGACGTGCTGCTGGCGCAGCCGGCAGAGACCAAGCTGGCGCGGATGCACAAGGTCCGGACCGACACCACGGTGTCGAGGCCGACGTGGCGTACCCGACCGACTCGAGGCTGCTAGCCAAGGCGATCGGTCGCATCAGCGCGACGGTCAAGAAGGTCAAGGCCGCCACTGGCGCGCCACGCACGACGACGCGGGACCGGTCACGGTCGGCGTGACGCGGACCGCCAAGGTCATCGACCAGACCCGCACCCGCCTGGCCGGCGGCACCTCGCCGGGAGCCACCCGGCTGGTCTCGCTCCACGATCCCGCCGCGCGTCCGATCGTCAAGGGACGGCTCGGCAAGCCGGTCGACTTCGGTCGCGAGGCCCAGATCACCGACAACGCCGACGGGCTCGTGCTCGGATACCAGGCCCACATCGGCAAGCCACCCGATGCCGACCTGCTCTTGCCCGCGATGCCCGGCGGGTCGACGAGGTCCCACGGACGGTCACCGCCGAACCGTGGCTACGGCGGGCGACACCGGCATCGACGACAAGCTGACCGACCTGGGTGTGACCACCGTCGCGATCCCCCGCAAGGCCAGACCCTCCGCGGCCCGGCGCGAGATCGAACGGCAGCCCGCGTTTCGGCGGCTGGTCGATACGGCGCCCCGGCACCAGGGCACGCATCTCGACCCACAAACGCGGCTGCGGGATGGACCGCACCCGCCTCGACGGCATCGCCGGAGCCGAACCTGGGTCACGGAGTCCTGACCCACAACCGGCTTCAGGACGAAGATGTTAGAGGACGGGGTCGTTGGTCCCGCGCCCTGGGGGCGCTCGGCGGTGTGCGTACCCTCAGCCGCAGCGCAGACTACGACTGTTACGTAGTTGATAAGTCCGGAGGTGCGAGATGAGGACCGGCGGGTTGACGGGATTGACGGTGGTGGCCTTCGCACTCCTGGCCGCCGTCTGGATGAGCGTCGCGATCGGCGCGTCTCGACCCGCGGTCGAGGCGCCACCCTCTGCGGACGTTCACGCCCAGCACGCATCGATGGTCGAACAGATGCGGCGCGAGGTGACTCCACAGATGGTCGAGGAGATGAACGCGCCGCAGTGGCGCGAGATGCGCCAGCCGGGGATGATCGCGCAGATGGAAGCCCACCAGCGCGAGTCCGACCGACTGCTCGGCCGGAGGTGAGCGGCGGATCGACCTTCGCTCACGTCCGAGGCGGGCGCGATGTCGAGGCCCGCGCCCCTTCCTCGAGGATCTCTCGAATCGCTCGACGGTGACGCGTCGCTCCTCGCCGTCGAGGAAGGTGCACCCTCCTAGGACGCGAAGCCGCGCGCCGACGTGGTCGCTCGCGGTCTCGGGCTGGCACGCGCTCAACACGGTTGACCGCATCGTCCTCAAGCCAGTGGTGGCATGAACGGTGGTAGGTCCGCACGGTCCCCTCGATCACGACCAGCCAGGCCGTTGCCGCTCGTGTCCTGGTTGGCATCGAGTGGGTCGTCTCCGAAGCGCTGCCTATCCGGTGCCCCATCCTCGCCTCTCGGCGGGCACCAGGCGAGCGGCCGCCGGGGTTGATAGGGCGGCGATCGCAGCCAGCCGCAGCGAGCGCCGTGCTCCCGAGCTGGTCCGGGCCAGCGGAGTTCCCCGGCGGGCCGGCGGACGTCGCGGGCCGAGCTTGGCGGTGCGCCGCCC
>JAGXST010000046.1 GCA_018335555.1 Actinomycetota bacterium
ACACCGTTGGCGTCGATGGGCAGGAACGCCCCGCGCATGTCCTCGGTGGCGGCCTGGGTGGAGCCGGCGAGGTTGGCGTAGGCGGGGTCGGCCTGGACGGTTTCCTCGTCCTGGCCCTGCAGGCCGAGATATTCCTCGAGGCTGACGAACTCGGCTTCACCGTCGTCGGCGGTGAAGAAGTCCGCACGCTCGGAGCCCGGCTCGAACGGGTGCCAGTCCTCGGCGAACTGGGTGTTGTCCCCGCCCGGGAAGTGGGTGATGCCGAGATAGGGCGGGATGCCCGGGCCGCCGAACCACCAGAACAGCCCGATGAGCAGCCCGAAGCCGAAGAACGCGACGCCGTAGATGGCGGCACCCTTGCGCGCCCCGTAGTTGGACCACAGCAGCACGTAGACCGAACCGCTGAAGAACAGCAGCCCGAGCGGGACCGCGAGCCACGCAGCGGGGTGCGAGGCCGGGATCGCCTGCTCGACGGCGACGAACGGCGACAACAGCGAGAGTAGGCCGGTCATTTAGTTGTCATCCTCCGCGGCCGGCGAAGGGTCGCCGCCGATCTGGCCGTAACGGGGGCCGCCGGTCTCCTGGTAGCTCTCGATGTGGTCGATGACCGCCTCGATGGCGTCGTCGCTGAGGACCCGCCCGAAGGGCGGCATGGGCGCCTTCCCGGGCACGAGCCGGCCGTTGACGATGGTGTCGCGGGCGACGGCGCGGGCCTGTTCGAACGAGTCCGCGTCGCCGTCGACGGCGCCGTAGCGCTCGAAGAAGTTGAGCAGTTGCGGCCCGACGTAGCCCTCGCCGCCCTGGCCGTGGCAGCGGGCACAGTTGGCACCGAAGATGTCCTCACCCGAGGCGCCCTCGAAGGCCTGGCCGTCGACCTGGTCGAGCTCGCCGGTCTGTACGGCCAGGATGTAGGCCCGGATCGCGTTGAGCTGCGCGTCGGAGTACTGGCCGCCCTCGCCGACCCCGAACGCGGGCATCGGCGTGCCGGCACGCCCCTTCTCGATGGTGTCGTAGATGAACTCGGCGACGTCGTCGACGACCTCGACGTCCTGGTAGCGCGCGACGATGTTGTCGAGTGACGGTGCCGGCCAGGGAGCGTCGATCTCCTGGTTGGGGTGCGGCGCGGAGCCGCCGCCGAGGTTCTCGCCGTGGCAGGACGCGCAGGCCTCGGAGAACAGGGCACGGCCGGCCTGGACGTCCTGCTGGTAGAACTCGTCGACGCGCTGGTTGATGCGACCCGGCTCGATCAGCCAGTACAGCGGCAGGAACAGCGAGGAGAACACGGCCAGGGCGACACCCCAGGCCATGGCCCGTTCCATGCCGGTGGTCTCGAGTTCCTCGTCGGAGTGGTACGGGCGCATCGACAGCGGGATGTCGCCGATGCGTCGGGGGCCTCGGCGACGCCTGCCCGGGCCCACGACGAAGTAGGCGATGGCGAAGGCCGCCAGGGCACCGACGAGGATGACCATGGGGGCGTTGCCGCCGCTACCGCCGCCTTCGGCGAGGATGAACAGTCCAGGCATGTAGGAACTCCGTGGAGCGGACGGTCAGACGCAGGCGGGACCCTCGGGCGACTGGTCGAGGGCGTTCGCGGTCCGGGCCGGGCCGGTGATGAGGTTGCTGAAGTTGACGACGAACAGGCCGTCGTCGTCGACGAAGGACTCGAAGCGGTCGAGCCCGCGCGGGGCCGGACCACCCGTCCACTCGCCGTAGCGGTTGTAGCGCGAGCCGTGGCAGGGGCACTCGAACCACTGCGAACTCTGGCACCACGGCACGGCGCACCCGAGGTGCGGGCAGGACTGGGTGAACAGCGCCTGCAGGCCGAAGCCGTCACCGATCGCGTGCGACTCGCCGTAGTTGCGCTCGGCGGTCGAGTCCGACGGGTCCCACACCACGATCGACAGGCCCCCCTCGGGGACCCGGCGAGGTGTCCGCTCGCTCTGGATCTCGGCGGCGATCTCGGCGGCGACGCCGATGGCGACCTCGCCGGTGAGTTCGTCACCCGGCCGTGGCCACAGCTGGGCCAGCGCGGCCAGGCCGAACCCGCCCAGGCCGGCGCTGGTGGCGCCGAACAGGCTGTAGCGCAGGAACGTGCGCCGCCCGACCGGCTGGAGCCGGCGCTTCTTGGTGTCGTCTGCCATGGGAATCCTCGGTCGTCTCTCGCCGCGGTGGGCGTGTGACGGGTGACTGGCTAGAGCGTGAAGCCCAACCCTTGCGTCCACGGCCAGACCCACTCGTAACCGGCGCCCCGCAGGAACGAGCCGATGATCACGAGGATGGTCCAGAACGTCATGAAGAAGGTGAACGCGAGGTTGGCGACCTTGCGGTTCTCGGGTCGCGCCGACGGGTTCTTGTCGATGTAGGGGACGGCCATGAGCATCACCACGCCGACGCCGGGCATCGTGACGCCGGCGACCATCGGGTGGAAGTAGCGCAGCAGTTCCTGCAGGCCCATGAAGTACCACGGGGCCTTGTTGATGGCCGGTACCTGGTTGGGGTTGGCGAGCGAGCCGAGCGGGGCGTCGAGGAAGAACGACGCGATCAGCAGCAGCGACCCCATCGCGAGCAGGGCCACGAACTCGACCAGCAGCAGGTGGGGCCAGGTGTAGACCTTGTCCATCTGCTTGGACTGGACCTGCTGGATGCCGGCCGGCGGAACGAGCGCGAGCAGGCGGTGGGTGTGCTCGCTGGCTGCCGGGACGCCGATGGAGCTCGGCTGGGTACCGAGCGAGGCCGCCACCCGCGCGGCACGTTCGTCGGGGGTCAGTCGGCCGCCGCCGTTGCCGGTGTCGTCGCCGCCGGTCTTGGTGGCGACCGCGGTCCCGCCACCACCCTGCGACGAGCGGTACTCCTCGAGCGCCTTGCCTGCCTGGTCGGCGGGTCGCGGGCCGAGGCTCGCGCCCTCGGCGATCTTCGACTTGCGGACCGTCGCGGCCTTGGCCTTGGCCCGGGCGATCCGCTCGGACGTGCCCGCGGCGATCAGGCGGTCGTAGACCTCCTGGTCGATCGAGACTTCTTCAGCCATTGTGCGACCCCCAGGGCGCGATGCGGGACGTGACGGCGATCACAGCGGACCCGAGATGCCGCCGTCCTTGCGGATCCGCCAGAAGTGGACCGCGAGGAAGATGACGGTGACGAACGGGATGAACAGCACGTGCAGCACGTACCAGCGCAGCAGGGTGTTGGGGCCGATGGAGACCCCGCCGAGCAACACGAACTGGACCTGCTCACCGAAGACGGGCGTGTAACCCATCATGTTGGTGCCGACGGTGACGGCCCACAGCGCCAACTGGTCCCAGGGCAGCAGGTAGCCGGTGAAGGACAGCAGCAGGGTCAGCAGCAGCAGGATCACGCCGACGACCCAGTTGAACTCGCGCGGCGGCTTGTACGCGCCGTGGTAGAAGACGCGCGCCATGTGCAGGAACACGGTGAACACCATCGCGTGGGCGCCCCAGCGATGGAGATTTCGCACCAGGTTGCCGAAGGTCACCGATGCCGAGATGTCACGCATGTTGGCGTAGGCGATCTCGGTCCCGGCACCGGCGGCCGGCGTGTAGAAGAACATCAGGAAGATGCCGGTGATGGTGAGCAGGATGAACAGGAAGAAGCTCAGGCCACCGAGGCAGTAGGTGTAGGTGAGCTTGAGCCCGTGCCGCTTCACCTTCACCGGGTGCAGGTGGTAGAGCACGTTGTTCATCGCGGCGAGCGCGCGGTCGCGCGACGTGTCGCGATAGCCCTTCCGATAGATCGAGCCCGGCCGGAAGATCGACTTCCAGATCACGTTGTCCTGGACGTTGGTCTTCACGTCCGAGAAGCTGGGGGGCTTCCTGGCCACGTTTGTCGTCCTGTCCTGCTCGTCGGGCCCGGCACATCGGGTGTCGGGTGGAATGGAGGTCGGCTCAGCCGTCGGTGCGTCCGAGCCACAAGGCGTCGGACGGGCAGCGCTCGACGCAGATGGCGCAGCGGGTGCACTCGTTGTCGTCGATGATGAAGACGGCGTGGGACTGCTCGGCCAGCGTCATCAGCGATGGGCTGTCGGCGCCCTTCACGATGTTGGGCGACATCATGTAGATGCACTCCCAGGGACACACGTCCTCGCACGCCCGGCACAGGATGCACAGCTCGGGAGTCAGGCCGATGTGGCGCTTCGGCTTGACGCGCTCCTGCAGCCACTGCGCATCGACCTGCTGGACGACGTAGTCGTCGAACATCAGCGGGTGTTCACCCTTGTCGGTCTTGCCCACGTCGTCCTCCTTTCCGGTCGCTGTTCGCCGCTGGCGCGGTCAGGTCACTTGTAGCCGCCGGCCTCGGGCTTGGTCTCGCCGGGGGCGAGCGTCTTCGGCAGCATCTTCTGCACGCGCAGGAACAGCCAGCACGTCAGGGCGATGCCGATCACCATCATCGCGCCCACCACGCTCTCGGTGATCACCGAGTACAGGTTCGAGGCGATGTCGAGGCGGTAGTCGTCGGAGATGTCGATCCCGGCCGTGGCCGGGATGATCGAGCCCTCGAGGATGTTGGCGTTGGACTCGGTGAACTGGATCCAGGCATGCGGGATGACGCCGTGCAGCCACCACAGGAAGGAACTGGCGGCCATCACCCCCATGGTCGCCGAGACCCACTCGCGCTTGCCGTAGGTGATCTTGGCCAGCCACAACGGCAGGATCATCAGTGGGCCGACCCACAGCACCATGACCACCAGGCCGACCCAGCCACGACCGAGGTCGAGCGGGTCGCCGAACTGGTAGACGGCGCGCAGCGCGTCGGGCAGTGCCGCGCCGAACTGGCTGAACCACTCACCCACGTCGAGCTTCTCCTTGCACCGGGGACCGTCTGGTGTGTGGCCGATGCGAGCCCGACGCGCGACGTGCGTGCCGGTGTCCACGACGACCCCGTGACGCGTCTCTCACACGTCACGCCCACCTTGCCGGGCGCGCCGCGCTCCGGATGGAGCGTTGCGTGCCCGTCCCGACCACGCTGGTGCGTGCCGGTCGGGAGCCCGAGGCTACCAACCGCCGTGAAGCCCGAACAAACGACCGCGACGGGGTGGGCGGCCCGACGACCGCCCCGCCCTGCCCGCGGGGGGCGTATCCGGCGTCAGCCCGCCTCGGCGAGGCCGGCTGCCACCTCGGCGGCGGCGGTCACGATCCGGTCGATCTCGGCCTCACCCAGCGCCGTCGAGGTGAACAGGACCTCGTAGCCGGACGGGGCCAGGTAGACCCCGCGCTCGAGCATGCCGTGGAAGAAGCTGGCATAGCGGTCGTGGTCGGCGGCGGCGACGTCCTCGTAGCGGCGCGGCGGGGCGCCGGCGAACAGCACGCCGGCGAGGGTCGCGTGCTGCAGTACCTGCGCCACCACGCCCGAGTCCTCGAACGCGCTCCGCAGGCCGGCGACCAGGCGGTCCGTCGTCCGACCGAGCCGGGCGTAGACGTCGTCGTCGAGCAGCCGCAGCTGTGCGAGGCCGGCGGCGACGGCGACCGGGTTCCCCGACAGCGTGCCGGCCTGGTAGACGGGGCCGGCGGGCGCGAGGTGATCCATCAGGTCGGCGCGCCCGCCGAACGCGGCCAGGGGAAAGCCGCCGCCCACCACCTTGCCGAGCACCGTCAGGTCCGGCGTCACGCCGTGCAACTGCTGGGCACCACCGCGGGCGACGCGGAACCCGCTGATGACCTCGTCGAACACCAGCACCGCCCCGCAGGCGTCCGCCTGCTCGCGCAGGAACGCCAGGAACCCCTCCTCGGGGGCGACCAGGTTCATGTTGGCCGCCACCGGCTCGCACAGGATCGCGGCCAGGTCGCCGCCGTGCTCGGCGACGACGGCCGCGACCGCGGCGCGGTCGTTCCACGGCACCAGCACGGTGTCGGCGGCGGCGCCCGCCGTCACGCCGGGACTGCCGGGGATCCCGAGGGTCGCCACGCCCGAGCCGGCCGCGACCAGCAGGGCGTCGGAGTGCCCGTGGTAGTGACCGACGAACTTGATCAGCTTGTCGCGGCCGGTCGCCCCGCGGGCCAGCCGGATCGCCGACATGCCCGCCTCGGTCCCGGAGCTGACCAGCCGCACCTTCTGCACCGACGGGACCGCCTCGACGATGGCCTCGGCCAACTCGACCTCGCCCTCGGTCGGAGCACCGAACGACGACCCGCGCCCGATCGCCTCGACGGCGGCGGCACGAACCTCGTCGGGGACGTGACCGAACAGCAGCGGCCCCCAGGAGTTGACCAGGTCGAGGTAGCGGTTGCCGTCGACGTCGACGAGTTCGGCCCCCTCGCCGCGGGCGATGAACCGGGGCACACCGCCGACACTGTCGAAGGCCCGCACCGGCGAGTTCACCCCGCCGGGGATGACGTCGCGGGCGCGGTCGAACAGCCGCGCGGAGACCTCGGTGCCCATGGACGACTCCTGCTCGGGACGACGACGAACGAGGCTAGCGGTGGCTGCCGGGCCCTCCGCACGCCCGGCAGTAGCCTTGTGCGCATGGTTGCGAAGCGGGCGTTGCGGGTCGCGGGGCTGACCGGGTCGGCGGCCCTGCTCGCCGCGGCCGGCGGCGCCACCTGGTATTACGCCGGGCGGATGACCGAACCGGCCCACCGTCGCCCCGCCGCGCCACTCGACCGCGACCGGGTCGAGGTGTTCGACGCCGGCCTGCCCGGAGCCGACCCGCTCTCGGGCGGCCGCGGACACCTGCACCTGGTCGGCACCGACGCTGCCCGCCACGGGACGTGGGGGCTGCGCTGGGACGACGGCTACGCGCGCGTCGGCAATCCGATCCGCGCCACTGGTGAGGGGCGACGCGTCAGCGTCGACGGCGCCAGCGCGGTCCGGCCGGTCGAGTTGCTGACCGGGAACCTTCCCGAGGACGGCGCACGGGCGCTGTTCGACCCGTGGGCCGCACCCGACGACCCGACCCTGCTCGGCCTTGCGGTCGAGGAGGTCGAGGTCGAGGGTCCGCTCGGACCGATGCCGGCCTGGTGGTTCCCCGCGGCGGCCGAACAGGACCGTGGGTTGACGGCGATCCTGGTCCACGGCCGCAGCGGCACCCGGCGCGAGACCTTCCGGCACGTCGCCCCGATGGTGGCCGCAGGCGTGTCGGTCCTGTCGATCTCGTACCGCAACGACGGCGAGGCCCCACCGAGCCCGGACGGACGCTCCCACCTCGGCGCGACCGAGTGGGCCGACGTCGCCGCCGCCGGCGACTGGGCGCTGGCCAACGGCGCTCGCAGCCTGGTCCTGGCCGGACTGTCGATGGGTGGTGCCTGCGTGTCCGAGGCGCTGCGCCGGGATCCGGACCTGCGGCCGCACGTGGCGGGCGTGATTCTCGAGGCACCCGTGCTCGACTGGGGGCCGGTGCTACGCAGCGCCGCCGTGCAACGCGGCCTGCCTGCGGCCGCGCTGCCACTGTTGCTGCCACCGACGATGGCGCTGGCCGGCGCCCGCGCCCGCATCGACTGGCGCTCCCTGGGCTCGTTCGAGGACCTGGTCGAGACCCCCTTGCTGCTGATCCACGGCGACGCCGACGTGACCGTTCCGGTCGAGTTGGCCGACGCGCTCGCCGAGGCGCTGCCCGACCAGGTCACCTACCTGCGGGTCGAGGGCGCCGCCCACCTGACCGCGTGGAACGTCGCCCGCGAGCAGGTCGAGACGGCCGTCACCACCTACCTCGCGGCGCTGACTTCTTAGGTGCGGGTCCCCTCTCTCGCTCGCTTCGCTCGCTCGTTGCCCCCCGCCCCGGACGGCCGCAGCGGCGTGTCCATATCCGATACGCTATGCCGCATCCGGCGAGGAGGTCGCGCGATGGATGCAGGTGCACTGCTGCGGGAACGGCGGCGCGCGCACGGCCTGTCGCAGGATCAGCTCGCGATCCGCGCAGGTACACGGCAAGCCACGATCAGCCGCATCGAGAACGGCCACGAGATCCCGACCGTCGACCGGCTCGATCAGCTACTGACCGCCCTTGGTGAACGCCTCGAACTGGCCGCGGTCCCGCTCGACCCTGAACGTCCCGCCGGTGACATCCAGGCCGATCAGGCCAAGTCCATGGCCGCGCGCCTCGAGGACGGGTTTGCGCTGTCCTCTTTCGCCAGCCAGCTCGCCGGGGGCGCGCGCCGATGACGCTCGACCCCGCACGCGTCTTCGCGACCCTCGACCGGCATCAGGTCGACTACCTCGCCATCGGTGCTTTCGCCGTCATCGCCCACGGCTACGTACGCGCCACCGCCGACATCGATCTGGTCGCCCGTCAAGACCGTGCCAACCTCGAACGTCTGGCAGCCGCGTTCGCCGAGTTGGACGCCCGGCTCCGTGGCGTGGGCGCCGACCTCCTCGAGGTCGACCCCACCGACCCGGACACGTTGGCCAACGGTGCCAGCTTCACCCTCGATACCGATGCCGGCCCCGTCGACTACCTCAACGACGTCCCCGGGGCCGGCGACTACGCCGATCTACGCGCCCGTTCCGTGGAGAGCACCGCCGCAGGCGTCAGGGTCCGCGTCGTGGGACTGGACGATCTCATCCGCATGAAGCGGGCCTCCGGACGCCCCCAGGACCTCCGCGACATCGCCAACCTCTCACCACCCACCGATGGCAGCGAATAGCTCCTACGGGCATTGCGGCACGGCCGCGATGTCGGCGGTGCGGCGCATTGTCGGGCAGATGTCGCAGCGGTGATGCCGAGGTCCGACAGGGCGTCGGAGAGCCGACAGCCGGGCAACCGGGAGCTATGGGCGGACGTCCTCGAAGATGACGTTGTCGGCCTCGGCCTCGGCCTTGGCGAGGTCGGCCTCGGTACGCACCGTCCAGGTGATCAGCGGCCGACCGGTGGCGCGCCAGGCCGTTGCCGCCGTGTTCGGCAGGCCGGCGAGGTCGTAGGAGACGGCATGGGGATCGAGGGCCGCGGCGTCGCGCAACTCGGCCAGGCGGCGGCGTACGACCGCAGGCAGGCGCTCGTCGGCGTCCGCGGTCGCGGTCAGCACCCGCACGACGTCGGGACGGTTGCGACGGAACCAGCGCACCGTCATCGGGTTGAAACTCGCGATGCAGGCCGGGCCGGCGTGCGCATCCAGCATGGCGGCGACCTGCTCCTCCAGTCGGCCCGTCCGCAACCGCCAGGACTTGATCTCGACCATGACCGGACAGGCACCCATGACCTCGAGCGCCGCCCCCAGGGTCGGCACCGTCTCCGCCGTCGGCGCACCGGAGGCGTCGAGCAGTGGCAAGGCCTGCAGGGCGGGGACATCGAGATCGCCGACCCGCACGTCGTGGCCGGTCACCCGCGCCAGGTTGACGTCGTGCACGACGACGGGCGTGCCGTCACCTGCGGCCATCACGTCGAGTTCGACGCCATA
>JAGXST010000047.1 GCA_018335555.1 Actinomycetota bacterium
CTACCATTGCGTCCGACCCTCGCGGCCAACGGATTCCGCCTCGTGTACCCACGCGTGATCGTCGCCTACGACGGCTCCCCTCGCTCACTCTCCGTCCGTCCCGCTGCCACGGCCGCCGCGCAGGTCTTCGGCAGCCCTCTCCAGTTCGTGCACGTGCTCCGCACCGACGCGCTCCCACCCGACGACATCCCCGACCTCCAGGTCATCGACGCAGGTGAGCCGGCTGCCGGCCTGATCGAAGCCGTCCGTTCGAGCACCCCACCGGGCTTGCTCTGCCTGTCGACGCACGGCCGCGGTCCGGTCGGCGAGCTGGTGTTCGGCAGCGTCGCGGCGCTGGTCCTGCAACGGCTTCATGCCCCCGCGCTCTACGTCGGCCCGGCCATCGAGGTCGATGCACCGCGGCCGTGGCGTCGAATGCTGGTCTGCCTCGACGGTTCCGAGACGTCCGCGCACATCCTGCCAGTCGTCCGGGCGTGGGCGGTCGAGCTCGGGCTTCAACTGCACTTGCTTCACGTCGCCTATCCACTCGGCACTCCTCCCGGCGGGGAGGCACGGATCCCCGAGGAAGAGAAGGAGGCGACCGAGCAACTCACCGCGGCGGCCCGGCTGCTTCGTGAGGATGGCATCGAGGTGACCTGGAAGGTCGAGGAGGCCACACGCGCGGCCTCGGGAATCGTCCTCAAGCTCCAACGCGGCGCGTTCGATCTGATCGCACTCGCCACGCACGGCCGGACCGGACTGGCTCGCCTGCTCGCAGGCAGCGTCGCGACCGACGTGGTCCGTCACTCGCCGGTCCCGGTGCTGCTGCTTCGCCCTGAACACCTGCGCTAGGTCCCCACCCCGTCAGCAACGAAACGATCCGGACGACGAAACGCGCGTCTTCGGACCACCGAGCAGAGGCTGCACGTGCAGGTCACCCTCGGCGTCGACTCCCTGCTGCTGACCGGCGCGGTCCTGGCGCTCAGCGCCGTCATCGTGTCCGCCCTGGTCACCCGACGCTCCCGACGCTTTCGCGTCCCCGGAGCGTTGCTCTTCCTGGCACTGGGGATGCTGTTCGGCGACGACGGCCTCAACCTCATCAGCCTGGACGATGCCGAGCTGGTCCAGAACGTCGGCGTGGTTGCGCTGCTGTTCATCCTCCTCGAAGGGGGGTTGACGACCAAGCCGACCGACCTCAAGCTCGCCGCGCTCCCCGGCCTCGTGCTCGCGACGGCCGGTGTGGCGCTCACTGCCGGCATCACTGCCGCAGGGGTGTGGCTGTTGCTCGACGTCGACCTGGTGACCGCAGGTCTGATCGGCGCGGTGGTCGGGTCCACCGATGCCGCCGCGGTGTTCTCGATGATGCGCACCACACCGCTCCCGCGTCGGGTTGCGGCGCTCTTGCGGGTCGAGTCCGGCTCCAACGACCCGTTCGCCGTGATGCTCACCGTAGGGCTGCTCACCTCCTACGAGCAGGGCGCTTCCGCCAGCGAGTGGGCCGGATTCGCGGTCCTCCAGCTCGCCGGTGGCACCGTCGCCGGCGTCGTCGTGGGCATGGGTGCGGTGGCCCTCCTGCGACGCCTCCAGCTTGCGGTCGCGGGGCTCTACCCCCTGACCGTCGCCGCCGTCGGCGCCCTGGCCTACGGCCTCGCCACCACGATCGGCGCGTCCGGCTTCGTCGCCGTCTACGCAACCGGCGTCATCATCGGTGCGGGGCTTCCCCGCCACCGCCGAGCCATTCTGGGCTTCCACGAGGCCGTTGCCAACGCTGCCGAGATCGGGCTCTTCCTGCTGCTCGGGCTGCTGGTCTTTCCCTCGCAGCTTCCCGCGATCGCCCTCCTCGGCCTACTCGTCGCGGCCGTACTGACTCTCGTAGCCCGCCCGGTCACGGTCTGGCTCAGCACGCTCGGACAGCACTACAGCTGGCAGGAGCGCACGTTGCTCTCCGTCGGAGGACTCAAGGGAGCCGTCCCCATCGTCCTGGCCACCTTCCCGCTGACCGCTGGGGTCGACGACGCCGACCTCATCTTCGACGTGGTGTTCTTCGTCGTCCTCGTCTCCGTGCTCGTGCAAGGACTCGCGCTGTTCCCACTCGTCCGGCGGCTCGGGTTCGACCTGCCCCGACCCGCATGGGCTCCCGTCGCCGAAGCGCTGCCACTCGAAGGCATCGAGGTCGACCTCGTCGAACTCCACGTCACCGAAGAGTTGTTCCTCGTCGACCGGCGTATCCGTGAGGTCGGTGTCCCTCCTGGAACACTGATCACCGCGATCGTCAGAGGCAACCGGGTCCTGGTCCCGAGCGGGGAGACCCGATTGCGCGCCGACGATGTCCTGCTCATCACCGCAGAACGGGATCGCACGGCCCTCGAGCGGCTGACCGCCTGGGCGCGCGGTGAGCACCGGGCAACCTGAGCTGGTCCGCCCGGCTCCGACCGCATGGCGGGACTCGCCGGCGTCCACCAGGTCAGGCGGGTTTTTCGGCGTCCTCGACGTAGAGGTAGTACTCCCCGCTGGGCGCATTCCGGCGCGTGTCGGCCCGTCACCGAATGTGCCTCTGACCTGCAGAAATACATGGGTGTAATCCCTTGCGATCTCGCGCCACCTCGGCGTATCCCCGCGCATTCGTTGTCACGGCGTTGTCACGTTCGGCCGCGAATCCCGTCCGACGACCTCATGATGACGCCTAGACGGCGGTGGCCTCATCGGAGGGGTGCCTCCGACGAGCCCACCGCGGTTCATGATGACAGGATGGTCCTTGCCTCTGCTGCGGATGTTGCTCGACCGGTCATGTTGGCTCGTTGGGTTCCGGCACGATCACGACCGGACACCGGGCGCGGTCGAGACATCGGACGGCAATCGAGGGGTTGAACCGGTGACTGAAGCGTGAACGTCTCCCGGTGCCGAGCACGAGGAGTTCGGCTGAGTGTGACCGTTGCACGAGTTCGTCGACCGGATTCGATCGCTCCCGCAGAATGGGTTCCACCGTCACCTGCCCGGCATCTACACACCGCAGCGTGTCGTGCAGTAGGTCTTGGGCGCGCGCTCGAATCATGCGGGCCTGTAGGTCGACGCCCGGCTTCGTCGCCGGTTGCGGATAGTTGGATCCCAACACACGCTTCAGGTCGTAGGCGAGGACCGCCTCAACCATGTATCCGCGTAGACGCGCCTCATCGACGGCCCATGTCAGGGCGGCCGTCGAGGGGTCGGATCCGTTTACGCCGACGACGATCTTGCCCATGCGTGTTCCTTCATCGTTGTGGTGCGAACGTTTCCGCGACTGGGGTCGGGGAGCGCCTACGGTGACCCAGCAGCCGCTGTGTTCCGCGGTGCGGTGGTGAGGATGGCTCCGCAGATCAGGCGGGCACTCGTGGGGGGGCGTGTCGCTGGTCGCTTGCGATGTGTTGGGGCCTGGCCCTCGGCGGAGGGGACGTCGGTGGTCCATGGGTTGTGGTTGGTCGCTCCCGGGGGTCAGCACCGCGGGTTCGAGGCGCCGGCCAGCAGAGGCGGTCGTGGTGTGGTGACCGTGGCCTTCGCGTGGACGCTGGCGTCGTACGCGCTCAAGCCAGACTCGCTCAGCTTTGCCACGTTTCGCCTCGGGCCCATGCGGTCAGGCGCTGGAGTGCGTCGGGGTCGCGTCGGCTGGTGATCAGTAGCACGTCGTCGATCTTGATGGTGGTCTCGCCGCCGGGTATGAGGACGTCTTCGTGGCGGATGATGGCGGTGATGATCGAGTCGGGTGGGCCCGCCACGTCTGCGAGTCTCCTGCCGGCAAGGGCGAGATCCGGGGTGACGTGGACCTCGATGAGGTCGATCTCTATGCCTTCCAGGGGTAGCGCTTCGGCGACGGGGGCCCAGGCGGGCTGGGGTTGCTCGAAACCGAGCCGCTGGACGAGGGGCACCAGGGAGATGCCCTGGACCAGCACGGAGACCAAGACGACGAAGAAGACGACGTCGAAGATGAGTTGGGCGTTGGGCACGGCTGCGGTCAGGGGGAAAGTGGCCAGCACGATGGGTACGGCGCCCTTGAGTCCACCGGCGGCCAGCACGGTCTTCTCGCGCCAGGCGTAGCCCTGCCGAGCCGTGCAGAGCCACACGGCGGCCGGGCGGGCGACGAAGGTGAGTACCGCTGCGACAAGCAGAGCGGGTCCGGCGGCGTCCAGGAGCTGGGAGGGAAACACCAGCAGCCCTAGCAGTAGGAAGAGTCCGATCTCGGCGGCGTTGGCGATGGCTTCGTGGAAGCCCAGGATGAAGCGGCGGTGGCGGGGCAGCAGCGCACCGACCAGCAGGCCGGTGACGTAGACGGCTACGAAGCCCGACGCGCCGAGAGTGGCGGCAAGCCCGTAGGCCAGGGCACCGATAGCGGCCACGGTGATGGGATACAGCCCTTCGACGGGCAGGGTCCACCGTCGCAGCAGCCACGCCGCGCCGGTACCCACGGCGGCTCCCACGAGGCCGCCACCGATGAGCTGGACGACCGCGAACCATGCCCACTGGCCGCCGCTTGCGGCCTGGTCGAAAGTGGCCAGCAGCCCGACGGTAAGCATAACGGCGATGGGGTCGTTGGAGCCGGACTCGACCCGCAGCAGGGCGGCCACCCGCCGGGGCAGCGGGGTGGTGCGCATCATGGAGAACACGGCGGCCGCGTCGGTAGAGCCCACGACCGCGCCGATCAGCCCCGCAGTGACCACATCTACGTCAAGTACGAGCCAGACTCCGACCGCAGTGATCGCGGCGGTGAGCGCCACCCCGAGCGTTGCGAGCGCCAGGCCGGGCAGCGCCGCGAGGCGTAGGTCGGTGGGTTTGGTGGTCATCCCGCCCTCGAGCAGGATGAACAGCAGCGCAACTACGCCGATGCTCTGGACAAGTTCGGCGTCGTCGAGGCTGATCAGGTTCAGCCCGTCGTCTCCGAAGACCATCCCCAGCACGAGGAACAGCAGCGCACCGGGGATGTGGAACCGCCGCGAACGGCGCGTTATCGCCGCAGAGGTGAACACGGCGGACAGGGCCATGACCGCGCCGACGAGCAGCACCGTGTCGATCTCGAGCGTGAGCTGCACGTCCACCTCAGACAATGGTGTCGCGGGGGACACGCAATCCTACTTCCTGCGCTTGCCCCGCCCCTGCTGCGCCGGGTGTCGACAGCGGCCAGCTACGAGGATGGGGTGCCAGAGGTGGACAAGGGCAACTCGACCTGCACCCGGGCACGGATAGCATCCAGATGCAGCTGTCCACAGTGGGCGCAGGCGAACCGGGCGACGACCTCCAACCCCCGTGTGGGCCGTCTCGTTGTCAGGCTGATAGTCCGCGAGGCGTTCGCGTACCCGGCTCGAGGTCTAGCTGCGTCGGGGTCCACACCACCTCCGCTGCCGGTGTCGCCCCGCCATCAGCGAAGACGGCCCCGCTCCTGCGAAACCAGGTGCCGTCCACGGCGCTGTCCCGGCGGGCACCTACAGTCACCAGCCCGGATCACGTCAGGCAGCACGCATGTACGAGCGGATCGTCCTGCCCTTCGACGGCGCCCATCGCGCCCTCGCCCCACTGCCCTATGCCCAGCAGCTGGCCCACACCTGGCAGGCACGCCTCGAGATTCTCCACGTGGCCACCGACATCGACCTGCCCGCAGAAGCCCAGCCTGCAGGCCACGACGTCCGCGTGATCCAGGCGCCGGACCCCGCACAGGCGATCGGCGAATACATGCGCGCCAGCGACCCTCCCGGCCTGCTGTGCATGGCCAGCCGAGGTCGCAGCGCCGCCGGAGAAGCACTCTTTGGCACCGTCACCGGCCAGGTCATCCGCCACCTGAACGCCCCCCTGGTCGTGACCGGCCCCAAGCTGCGCGCACCCACCCACCAACGCGACCTACGACGGCTGCTCGTCTGCCTCGACGGGTCGGCAACCTCGGCCAGCATCGTGCCCACCGCGCGTACCTGGGCAACCGAACTCGGACTCGAACTGGTTCTCATCCACGTCACCTACCCCCTCGGGGATCCCAGCATCGGCGAGATCACCGTTCCCGTGGAGACCCGTGTCGTCGCCGACGAGCTCAGGCGCACCGCCGACGAACTCACCCAGGTAGGCCTCAACGTGCGCTGGCACTTGGTCGAGGACACCCAGCCCGCATCCGGCATCATCCACCAAGCCGCCCACCGTGACGCCGACCTCATCGTCATGGCCACCCACGGTCGCACCGGCCTCGCCCGGATACTCACCGGAAGCGTCACCACCGACGTCATCCGCAACGCTCCCGTTCCCATCCTGACGCTGCGTCCCGAGCACCTGAAGTAGACGCACATCCGACAGCGAGATCCCGGCGTTACCCACGGGCGGGCATGGCGGGCTGTATCTTGCGCGGGCGAAGGGGAGTACCTCGCCTCGTCGATGCCGTCAGGACGGTTCCTCAAGGAGCCCGGTGTCGCGCCGCATCGGCCTTGGTTTGTGGTGTGGGAGGGAGACCTTCGGTAGAGCGCCGCGACGCGACGTCGCGGCCTGTCCGAAGGCGCCAATGTGCTCTCGTCCACGCCAGCGACTGCCGCGATCGAGCGGTGGGCGGTCGGTCTGATGGAGTGGCTGGGCGCAGCCGGCGCAGGTGTGGCGGTCGCGCTGGAGAACCTGTTCCCACCGCTGCCGAGCGAAGTCGTCTTACCGCTCGCGGGGTTCGCCGCTCACCGGGGAATGTTCTCGCTGGGTGAAGCGATCATCTGGACAACAGCAGGCTCCGTCATCGGGGCGCTGGCGCTCTACGGCCTTGGTGCTGTGGTCGGTCGCGACCGGCTCGTGGATGTGGTCTCGAAAATCCCGCTCGTCGATGCCGAGGACATCGTGAGGGCCGAGCGGTGGTTCGAGCGGTGGGGGCCCCTCGCGGTGCTGTTTGGACGCATGATCCCCATCGTGCGCAGCCTCATCTCCGTCCCCGCTGGGGTGGCCCGGATGCCGCTGCCCAGGTTCGTGGTCTACACGGCGGTGGGTAGCGTCGTGTGGAACTCGCTGTTCATTTGTGCCGGCTACCTCCTTGGCGCGCAGTGGCCGCTGATCGAGAGCTACGCCGGTGCCTACACGCGCCTGGCGTTGACGTTCGCGATCGTCGTGGCCGGGTTCCTCGTCCTCCGACGGGTGGCGACGGTGCGAAGGTCGGCGACCGGCCGGAGTCGGCGTCCATGATGATCGTTCTGTCTCGGCACAACCATCACGGTGAAGTGGAGACGTCATGACCTCGAACCCGTACGTGCTGTTCCTCCTCGGCGGGGTGCTGCTCATCGTCGGCTCGGAGCTGCTGGTCCGCGGCGCGTCGCGACTGGCTGTGGCGGTCGGCATCTCGCCGCTGGTGGTGGGTCTGACCGTGGTGGCGTTTGGTACCAGCGCGCCGGAGATGGCGGTCACGGTCGGCTCGGCCTATGCCGGGCAGGCCGAGGTTGCGTTGGGCAACGTGGTCGGCAGCAACATCTTCAACGTGCTGTTCATCCTCGGTGTGTCTGCCCTGATCGCCCCGCTCGTGGTGGCACAACAGCTGGTCCGCTTCGACGTGCCGTTGATGATCGGCATCTCGATCGCGACGCTGCTGCTCGCCCTCGACGGCAACCTCGGCCGTCTCGACGGTGCGGTGCTGTTCGCCGGCATCATCGCCTACACGATCTTTCTGATCCGCCAAAGCCGGCGCGAGACCGCCGCGATCGAGCAGGAGTACGCACACGCCTTCGACAAGCCGGCCAAGCGCACGCGACCGGTGATCAACGTCGCCCTGATCTTGGCCGGCCTCGGGCTGCTGGTCGTTGGCTCGCAGTGGCTGGTCGATGCGGCCGTCACCACCGCCAGCGAACTCGGGGTCAGCGAGCTGGTCATCGGACTGACCATCGTGGCAGTAGGGACCTCGCTCCCCGAGGTCGCGACCTCGGTGACCGCCACCATCCGAGGCGAACGTGACATCGCCGTCGGCAACGTCATCGGCAGCAACATCTTCAACATCCTCGCCGTGCTCGGCCTGGGCAGCCTCGTCGCCCCCGACGGCATCCCCGTACCCGACGGCGCACTCAGCTTCGACATCCCGATCATGATCGGCGTCGCCATCGCCTGCCTACCGATCTTCTTCACCGGCTACGCCATCGCCCGATGGGAAGCCGCGGTCTTCCTCGGCTACTACCTCGCCTACATCGCCTACCTGGTCGTCGACGCCTCAGGCCACGGGCTGGCAAACCACCTCGCGGCGGCGATCACCTGGTTCGTCCTGCCGCTCACCGTGTTGACCGTCGCCATCACGGTCATCCGGCACAGGCGCGCCGACCGCACCATCACCCGCTGACATCTCGCCTTTCGTACTGCGGGTTCGACGTCGCAGCGTCACCGTGTGTGAAGATCGCCGCCGCGGCGCCGGCCTGGCGGCTGACGGCCGACCCGGTTCCCGGTCGGGATGCGAGGAGCGAGGATGGAGCGGCAGATCAGGTGGGCCTTCGTGATTGGCGTGGTGTCGCTGGTCGCCTGCGCCCTCGTGGGAGGGGCGGCGTTGTCATGGGCTGAGGGCACGTCGTTCGTCCATGGGCTGTGGTTGTCGTTCTCGGTGGTCAGCACGGCGGGGTTTGAGGCACCGGTAACGGGTTTGGGGAAAAGCTTCGTGTCGGCGATCTTCGCGTGGACGTTGGCGTCGTACGTGACGCTGCTGACTGGCGTCGTTGCGAGGGGGCGTGTGTTGGCGGCACAGCAGTCGACAAGGTCGTCGATGGCGACGGTGGCCGAGGAAGACATTCGGCGTGTGGTGGCGTCGATGAGTCCGAACTGACTTACCGGTTCGGGTGGGGTGGAGGCTCACCGCGAGCCCAGGCGGTGAGCTCTTCAGGCGTGGTCGGGCGCCGCTCGGTGGTGATCAGCAGGACGTCGTCGACTTCGATGATGGTGTTGCCGCTTGGGACGAGCACGTGATGGTTACGGATGACGGCCGTGACGATGGCGCCACGGGGTGTCGGGAGGTCCGCGAGGCGGCGTTCTGCGAGGTAGAGGTCGGCGGTGACCGAGATCTCGATGAGGTCGACCTCGATGCCTTCGAGCGGTAGGGCCTGGGCGACGGGTGCCCACGCTGGGCTGGCCTGCTCCAAGCCGAGTCGCTGCACGATGGGCAGCAGGGCGAGGCCTTGCACGAGGACGGATACGAGCACGACGAAGAACACGACGTTGAAGATCAGGGGCGCGTCGTCGATGCCGGCAGTGAGCGGGAACGTCGCGAGCACGATGGGGACCGCGCCTTTGAGCCCCCCGGCGCTGAGCACGGTGCGTTCTCGCCATTCGTAGTCTTGCTTGAGTGTGCACAGCCACACCGCAGCCGGACGGGCGATGAAGGTGAGGGTTGCGGCGACCAGCAGTGCGGGAACGGCGACCGCCACAAGTTGAGTGGGGAAGACGAGCAGGCCGAGCAGCAGGAACAGCCCGATTTCGGCCGCGTTCGCCAGTGCTTCATGAAATCCCAGGATGTTGCGGCGATGGCGGGGCAGGAGTGCGCCCACGAGCAGACCGGTGAGATAGACCGCGACGAACCCGGAGGCTCCCACGGCGACGGCAAAGCCGTAGGCGAGGGCACCGACAGCGGCGATAGCGATCGGATACAGCCCGTCGCTTCCGAGCGGCAGCCGACGGAGCAGCAGGACGGCGAGGTAGCCGACGACGGCCCCGGTTGCGGCACCGCCCAGCAGTTGCAGGAGCGCGAAGCTCGCCCACTGCGTGGCGGTGGCGCCCTGGTCGTAGGTGGCCAGCAGGCCCACGGTGAGCATCACGGCGATCGGGTCGTTGGATCCGGACTCGACGCGTAGCAGGGCGGACACGCGGCGGGGCAGCGGTGTCGTGCGCATCATGGAGAACACGGCGGCCGCGTCGGTCGAACCGACGACCGCGCCGATCAGCCCGGCGGTGACGATGTCGACGTCGAGTAGTAGCCAGACGCCAACCGCGGTGATTCCCGCAGTGATCAGCACACCGAGCGTGGACAGCAGCAGACCGGGTAGCGCCGCGATCTTGAGGTCGGTCGGCTTTGTGGTCAAGCCGCCTTCGAGCAGGATGAACAGCAGTGCGATCACACCTGCGTTCTGGACCAGTTCGGCGTTCGAGAGGCTGATCAGGTTCAGGCCGTCGTCGCCGAACAGCATCCCGACGACGAGAAAGAGCAAGGCGCCTGGCACGCGCAGCCGTTGCGCGAAGCGGGTCGTCAGGGCGGAGACGACGATGGCGGCCAGCGCCAGGATCGCGCCGACGAGCAGGAAGGTGTCGACACCGAGGGTGACCTGCAAGGGGCTACTCCAAACAGTTTTGGCGTGAGGTCTAGCGGTCGCGGGGGGTGCGGCGATGGCTGCTGAGGAACCATCCGAGAAGGCCAGCTCCAGCAGCACACACCGCGACCACGGGCAGGCCTACGGTCGGTTTGGCGTCTGCCCAGTGCTCGACATGCAGGTTGGCGACGATGATCCTGAGCCGATGCGCGGCCCAGCCGGCGGCCGCCGCGTTGCCGAAAGCGATCAGAGCACGCTGTCCAACGATCACGTCGAGCCGGTCCGCCACGGCGACGAAGGCGCCACCGAGCACGACCACGACGACGCCGAGGATCAGTTCCGATTCGCGCGGGGCGTGCCGTGACGGCTGCCCGTCGTGTGACCAGGAGGTCGCCAGCCGCACCGGGAGCGCGTCGGCAGCCGTGATGGTCACGGCCAAGGTGGCGAGCACGGCGACGGCAGGCACCACCCATTCCAGCTGCTGGCGGGTAGGCAGCGGATTCATGTCGGGCACCCCGAAGGCCACGCTCCTCTGCTCATCGCGCGGTACTCGGAAGCCACAGTTCGATCGTTGCCGTGCCGGGCTCGAAACGCAGATGGCCGCCCTGCTCGGCGGCCAGGGCGCTGGCATCCTGCAGGTAGCCGGCGGTCGTCGGTGGTAGGGCCGCTCCCTCTGCGTCAGCGGTCAGAGTCAGGTGCATGCCCGAGGCTGCCAGGGTCACTCGTAGCGTGAATGTGGCGCTTGCATCGTCGTGCAGGGCGGTGATGAGCAGCCTGTCGATGATCCGCTCGAGGCGGTTTTCGTCCAGCCGGATGATCAGCGATGGGATCTCCAGGTGCACACGCGTGCCGGCCGGGTCGTGAGCGCGCACGATGCGGTCGACGAGTTCGTTGATCCGTACCGGCGTCCCGTCGGGCGGGGACGTGTAGATCTCCGCGCTGGTAGCGGCCGCCTCATCGATGATCTGCTGCAGCTGACGTCGCAGCTCTGGCTGTGTGTCCTGGTCATAGCGATCTCGAAGATGTTGCAGCTGGAACTGCACACGTTCCAACGCCAGGTGCAGGCGGCGCAGGGGCGGCAGGTAGCCATCGGTCGGTTCCGGGCCAGTGTCACGCAACTTGGCGTCTCCTTGATCGTGGCCGGATCGCGGCCGCTTGCCGGCTCATACGACAGCTCGGTTGCCGGTCGGCTTTCCCGCCTTCGGCCGAGGTGGTGGCGGGGTGTACGGACGCAGCCCTTCGAGCCACAGCCACAGCGGTGCGGCGACCCCGACTGAGGAGAACAGCCCGACGGTCGTGCCGATGATGAGCGCGAGCGCGAAGTCGGCCAGGGTGTCGCCGCCCAGCACGTACAGGGCGGCCAGGATGAACAGTGCCCCCATGCCGGTGTTGACGGTGCGAGGAAGGGTCTGGACCAGTGCCTGGTTTGCCAGAGCCGCCAGCGGTGCCTTGGGATCTCGCTCGCGTTGCTCGCGTATGCGGTCGAAGATGACGACGGTGTCGTTGATGGAGTAACCGATCACGGTGAGTAGCGCTGCCAAGAACACGCCGTCGAAGGTCTTGCCGAGCCAGGCGAACACGCCGAGCAGCAAGACGACGTCGTGGGCCATGGCTACGACTGCTGCGGTGCCGTAGGTCCAGCGAAACCGCACGGCGAGATACAGCAGTTGCCCCGTCAGGGCGATGCCGAGAGCGATCAGCGCGTTGCGGCGTAGCTCGGATCCGATCGTCGGGCCGATGAACTCGTCACGGATGAGTTCGAGCTGGCCACCGCGTGCCTGCAAGGCACGACGCAGTGACTGTTCTTGTGCGGCGTCGAGTCCACTCGTGCGGATCGAGACCTGTTCATCGTCAGAGCTCTGCACGAGCGCCGCAGGCAGGCCGACGCCGGCGAGGTCACCCCGCAGCTGGTCGATGTCGACGGCCTGTTCGGTGCGATACTCCAACAGCCGCCCGCCGGTGAACTCCAGCCCCCAGGTCATGCCCTGCGATGCGATCCCGGCGATGCCGATCAGCACGGCGAGAGCAGCGCCGCTCAACCACCAGCGAGCTTTCCCGATCAGGTCGGGTGGTGTTCGCTCGAGCCAGCGACGCAGCTGCCGCCAGGCGGTCAGGCCCAGCACGTTGACGCGCTGCGCCAGAGCCGGCACGCGCAGCAGCCAGTCCACGATGACGCGCGTGACGACCAGCGCGGTGAACATCGAGACGATGACGCCAATGGTCAGCGTGACACCGAACCCGCGAACCGCGCCGGAGGCGAACAAGATCAGTAGCACCGCCGCGATCAAAGTCGTCACGTTCGAATCGATGACTGCCGTCAACGCACGTTCGAAACCCGTCTGGGTCGCCGCGCGCGGGCTGCGCCCTGCGGCGTGCTCTTCCTTCGCCCGTTCGAAGACGAGCACGTTGGCGTCGACCGCCATGCCAACGGCAAGGACGAAACCGGCGATGCCTGGCAGCGTGAGTGTCGCACCGATCGCGGTCAGGGCCGCGTACGACAGCAACCCGTACAGAGCCAGGCTGATACCGGCGACGATGCCGTAGAGCCGGTACGCGAACACCATGAACAGCAACGTGGCCGCGACCCCGATGAGCGCTGCGGCTATCGAAGCGTCGATCGCGGCAGCACCGAGCGTCGGGCCGATCGTGCGCTGCTCGACAACGTCGACCGGCACCGGAAGGGCCCCTGCACGGATCAGCAGCGACAGATCCGCCGCCTCCTGCTCGGTGAAGCCGCCAGTGATCGACGTGGACCCTCCGGGGATGCCAGCACCGCAGCTCACCGTGGGAACCACCTGCGGGCTGGAGATGACCTCCCCGTCCAAGACGATGGCGACGCGACGCCGAGGATCGCCGGGCGGCGCACAGGCAGCGTCGGCCGTCAAGTCCTGCCAAGCCTGTCCACCCTCACCACGAAAGTCGACCGTGACGTCGAACTGGCCCGCAGCCGACGTCCCGAGCTGTATGCCCGCGTCCTCGACGGCGTCGCCCGTGAGCGCCGCCGGACCCAGCCGAAGCAGACTGCCGTCCTCGTCTGCGACGACAAGGGCCTCATCGGAGGTGTCGGCCTGCGGATCCGGCTGCGCCAGGCCCTCGACGGGATGGAAGCTGAGCTGCGCGGTCTGGCCGATGACGCGGAGCGCTTCTTCAGGAGCGGTGACGCCAGGTAGCTCGATGATGATGCGGGCGTCACCAGAACGCTGGATGGTGGGCTCGGCCACACCCAACGAGTCGACACGCCGCCGCAGCACCTCCAGCGTGCGCTCAAGCGTGTCATCGTCGACCTGCGCGGCCGACGTGGCACGAGCTTCGAGCACCACCTGCGTGCCACCGCGTAGATCGAGCCCCAGACGGACCGGCTCGAGCAACACCGACCCGATCGCCGCTGCAACCACGACAATGACGACAACCGTACGCCGAATCAGCCCCGGCAAGGATGATCCCGCACGAGCACGAGCAACGTCTTTCGACGCCATGAGACAACTCCAGTCCGCCCACCAGGACGGGTCACACCACAAGTCAGATCAGGTGTGAGCAACCGGAGGGGCACGCGAACCGGTCGACTGCTGCCACGCCCTCGAGCGCCGGCGCACGCGGACACTGCCCCGGCCACCAGCCAGCGCGAACGCCATCGCGAATGCGCTCGCCGCAAGCCACGCCGACGGAGAGAGCAGCTCCGGCGTTGCCTGCCGGTCATCGTCATGCCCAAACGACAAACGCGCCACCGGACCAAGCGCCAACTCGGACCCGGCCGCAGAGACGTCCGGCTTCCCGCCCGAAACCACCGGATCCGAGGAACCAGCCGTCGATAGCCCCACAGCGCCCAGCCACACGACCAACGCCGCCAGCACCCAAACGGGCAGGCGGACCATGGTCGGAGCTTGCCCCGACAACGTTCGGACCAACTTCATAGCGCGCAAGCTACCCGCCCCACCCGCGGCACCCAGCAAAATCGCTGGTGCCGCAGTACCCCGACGGCGCGATGCCGCTCAACCGACCAACATAGAAGAGAACCGCAGCAGGTATGAGCAGGTTGGCAGAGGCCGCCCCCGGGCCCGGTGCGATCGCTGAGTCGGTCGGGCGCGCCCGCGCATTTGTCTTGGTTCTGCGCCGTCGTTCACGGGTGAGTTCATGGCGTCGGTCCCAGAGGGCGAAGGCGGAGCCGAGCCAGTTGCCGGCGGGGTCGAAGCGGTCGCGGATCTCATCGAAGAGCGCGAACGCCTGCCGTTGCGGTTCGGGGTCGGGCGTGGCGCGCAGGTCGGGGTAGGGCCCAGTCGGTGGCGGCGGTGCCAGGCCGAGCGCGGCTTCGAGCCCGCCGTAGATCGCGCGTCGGAACGGAGGCCGGTCGGTGGGGTCGGTGACCATGTACGCGATGGTGAGGTAGCAGGGTGAACTGCTCACGACGGATCCAGTCCAGCTGCTCGTCGATGCCGTCGGAATAGCAGGTCACGGGCGGTCGCTTCGGTCGTGGTGCGGTCCACGATGACCGGTACTCGATCGTCACGCGATGGCTGGAGCTTCAGCGCTGTGGACGGCGAGCCGCCGCGAGGCTCGCCGTCCGAGCACGGGCGATTCAGTTGTTGGCCGCGACGGCGGCGGGGTCGGTGGGCGGTTCGAGGCCGAGCATCTCGAGCAGCCGTGCGGTGGGGACCAACAGTCGGCGGCCGAAACGGACGGTGGGGATTTGTCCGGCCGCGGCGGCGCGGTAGGCGGCGCTGCGGCTGATGCCGAGCAGCCGGGCGGTCTGCTCGATGGTCATGAGCACGGGTAGGTCGGTCGCGGCGAGTGCGGTGATGGTCATCGGGGACTCCTTGGATCGGTAATGGTCACGGTCATCGTCCAGACGCGACTCACGGATCCCTCACGACGACGTCGACGTGAGCCGCGCCCGTCGTGGTGAGTTGCTCGCCGGCCCCCCGGTGCCCAGACCGCGCCGCGCAACGCCGTCGCTGTCCGTGGGCTTGTCTCGCCCGCGACGGGCAGACGGCCGCGTACACGGGTGCACGCCGGTGGACGTCGGGGTGTCGGTGTCGGCTGGTGCATCGGGGTGTCCGGTGGTCGCGTCAGGAAGGGAGTTGTCTCCGACGATCCCCGGAAGTGACACCTATGCGCCTGTCGCACAACCGTTCAGCCGATCTCGAAGAAGTTTCGACCCGAACGACGACACACCCCGAGAGACACCCCGAAACGTCCTGAGACTCGAAGACACGAAATCGACGAATTCTGCAGCTACAGTGCTTCTAGTAGCCGTTTCGAAGGTTGGACGTGACCTTGTAACGCCTCCACCATCGACCCATGAAACGGTCACACAGACTGGCACTGGGCCAGTGCGCGACCCGCGGCCACGTCGGATGTTGAACATCGGACGGATGGCTCCAGGGCGCGCCGACTACTACCTGTCGGTCGTCGCCCCACGTGACGGCCACGTCGATGCGGCCGACTACTACCTCGCCAAGGGCGAAGAACCCGGCCGCTGGCTCACCCGCGGCGGCCTCGGCCTGGCCGGCACCGTCGAGCCTGAGCAGCTGCGTGCCGTGCTCGACGGCAAACATCCCGACACCGGTGAGCGATTGTCGGCGCATCCGGCCAGGCGGGTACCGGGGTTCGATCTGACCTACCGGCCACCAAAGTCGGTGTCGCTGCTCTGGGCCTTCGGTGACCGCCCCACCGCCAAGCAGGTGGTCGCCGCCCACGACGCCGCGGTCGCGGCCGCGGTCGGGTACCTCGAGCGTGAAGCGGGCTACTCACGGCGTGGCGCTGGCGGGGCCGAGACCGTCAAGGTCGACGGGTTCATCGCCGCGGCGTTCCGGCATCGGACCTCACGGGCGAACGATCCCCTGCTGCACACCCACGTCCTGGTCGCCAACCTCGCCCGCACCACCGACGACGGCGTGTGGCGCACACTCGACTCCCGTCGGCTGTATGCGCACGCCAAGACCGCCGGGTTCCTGTATCAGGCGCAGCTGCGGCACGAGCTGACCCGTCGCCTGGGGGTGGCGTGGGGTCCGGTCGTCAACGGCCACGCCGACCTCCAAGGCATCGGCACCAAAGTGATCGAACAGTTCTCCCAACGACGGGCCGCGATCGTCGAACACATGACCGCCCGTGGCGAAACCTCCGCTGCCGCTGCCCAAGTGGCGACCCTCGAAACCCGGCAGGCCAAAGGTGAGCGGCTCTCGGAGGCCGAGCTGCGGGCACGATGGCAGCAACGAGGCCGAGGGCTCGGGTTCCGCGACGGCTGGCACCACAGCCTGACCGGCCGCACCACACCCCAGCCGCCCGACATCCTCGGGCTGGCTGGCGACCTGGTCGACCGGGAAGCGCTCACGGAGCAGTCGTCGTCGTTCACCCGCCGTGATCTGCTCCAAGCCATCGCCCAACGGCTCCCGACCGGCGCGACGGTCGACGACATCGAGGATCTTGCCGACCAGGTCCTCGCCCATGATCCGGCCAAGCTGGTCGAGCTCGGCACCAGCCGAGGCGAACTCACCGCCACGGACGTGATCCGGCTGACCGACGGACGGGTGGTGCCGTCGGGGCCTGGGGAGCGGCGCTACACCACCCGCGGACTTCTGCTCACCGAATCCCACGCCATCAACACCGCCCTCGCCCGGGCCCGCGACGGCGTCGCCGTCGCCGACCCGAGAGAGATCGAGCAAGCGGTCCGTGGCCGGACGCTGTCGGACGAACAGGCCGCGATGGTGCGGCGGCTCACCAGCTCCGGTGCCGGCGTCGAGATCGTGGTCGGCAAGGCCGGGACCGGCAAGACCTACGCCCTCGATGCCGCCCGCCACGCCTGGCAACAAGCCGGCATCCACGTCGCCGGTGTCGCGCTCGCTGCCCGGGCGGCACTCGAACTCGAGCAGTCCGCCGGCATCGAATCCACCACCATCGCCGCCCTCGAACAACGCCTCACCATCGGTGGCGACGGCGTGCTGCCGACCGGGTCCGTGCTCGTCGTAGACGAGGCCGGGATGGTCGGTACCCGCCAGCTCGCGCGCCTCCTCCACCACGCCGACCAACGCCAGGTCAAGGTCGTGCTGGTCGGTGACCCGCGACAGCTGCCCGAGATCGACGCCGGCGGCCTCTTCCGCGCGCTGGCCACCCGCCTCCCCGCCATCGAGCTGACCGACAACCGTCGCCAGCAGCATCAGTGGGAACAGACGGCCCTCGATGAACTCCGCCACGGCAACCCGGCGACCGCACTCGACAGCTACCGGCAGCACGGCCGGATCGTCACCGCCGACACCCCCGACAGTCTGCGCGAGCATCTGGTCGGGGACTGGTGGGGAACGGCCCGCGACGAGATGGCCGGGTCGATCATGATCGGACTCCGGCGGGCCGACGTGGACGACCTCAACCATCGCGCCCGCGCCCGCATGCTCCAAGACGGTCGTCTCACCGGCCCGACCATCAACACGGCAGGCGTCGAGTTGCAGGTCGGTGATCGGATCGTGGGGCTACGCAACAGCCGCCGACACGGGATCGTCAACGGCACCCGCGCCACCATCACCCGCATCGACCCCGACCGACGTGCGATCGACGCGACCACCGACGACGGCCGGACCGTCGTCCTCACCTCCGACTACCTCGACGCCGGCCACGTCACCCACGGCTACGCCATCACCGGCCACAAAGCCCAAGGCCTCACCGTCGACCACACCTACATCCTCGGCTCCGAGGCCCTCTACCGCGAGTGGGGCTACGTCGCCCTCTCCCGCGGACGCCACACCAACCGGCTCTACCAGACGACCCTCGACCAGCACCTCGACGAGATCCACCACCACATCCACCAACCCGACGACCCCCACACCGCACTCGCCGCCCGCATGGCCCGAAGCCGCGCGCAGGAACCCGTCACGCCCGAGATCGACGACCTCGCCCAACAGTGGCGCGAACTGCACCGCCGGCTCACCGACGACGACATAACCCACAGTCGCACCCTCGGCGCACGACGGTCCGAGCTCGTCTCAGCCCGGCAGCACACCGCCCCCCGATTCGAACGCCTGCAACGCCAGCTCGACGACACCGGTCGCGGGCTCGGCCGCGTCCGCAACCGGACCCAGACCGCCGAACTCCGACAAGCGACCACCGCGCTTGCGGAGCAAGTCGCCGCCATCGACAGGCAGATCGAGCAGATCGACACCGAACTCGCCGAGCTGCCCACGCCCATCCACGTCCGCCAGCTCACCGCCAAGCATGCCGCGCTGACCCGGCAGCTCCGACACGCCGCCGAAACACGCCTCGCCCGCCACACCCAGGACCACCCGCCCGACTATCTCACCGCCGCGCTCGGCCCCCGCCCCGATGAGCGACCTTCGACATGGGACCGCGCCGCCGTGACGCTCGAGGACTACCGACTGCGCTGGTCCATCACCGATCCAGACCGCACCTTCCCCACACCGCCCACCGACGAACTCCAACACGACGACTTCCGCCACACGCTCCAGACCGCCAAGGACGCACGAATCCAGCTCCTCACCGAACAGCACCAGCGGCAGCGACCGGCCATGCGCCAGCGCGGCCTCGCTCGGTAGCTATCCACAGGGAAGCCGGAATTTTCCGTGGACACCGAGCCCGCGGTACCGACACTGGAAGGTTTGCAGCGACAGATCCGCACCGCCTCGTAGATCTTGACTCCCGATCGGAGCGACGATGAAAGGCCACGTCAGCAGCTACGGCACGAAGAACGGCAAACGGTGGCGGATCGTGTATGAACTCCCGCCTACCGTTGACCCGAACTCTGGTCAGGTCACTCGCCGGCAGACGACTCGGCGCGGCTTCGAGCGCAAACGCGACGCCCATCGCGCACTCCGCGAAGCGCTTGACGGGGTGGAGGACGGCACCCACGTGGCAGGCGACCGCATCACGGTCGCATCGTGGTTCGTCGACGAGTGGTTGCCGTCGATCAAGCCACGCCACGCCGCTGATGCGCGAAACCATCGCGGAACGGTGTCGATCGCGACCTGGGACGCCTACTCGAGCGACCTGAAGCGATACGTCATCCCGCGTATCGGCGCCTTGCGGCTCCAAGCCCTCACGCCTGGGCAGCTTGACGAGTTGTACGACGAACTCGAGGCGTCCGGCGGCCGCGACGGTCGCCCCTTGTCAGCCAAGACCGTTGCCAACGTCGCCGGCATCGTGCACAAAGCGCTGGGAGACGCCGTGCGACGGGGGCGACTGCGGCGCAACCCGGCCGATGCCGTCTCGCCGCCGACTGCCAGCAAGGCGCGGACGTCCTGGTGGTCCGTTGATCAGCTACGCCGCTACCTACTCCACGTCGCCGACGACGAGCTGTACGCCGCCTGGCTGCTCTTCGCCACCACCGGCGCACGCACTGGCGAAGTAGCCGGGCTGACGTGGGAGGACCTCGATCTCGATGCCGGCTGGATGCGGGTCGACTGGACCCTCGGACACGTCGGGCACAAGCTGACGTGGAAGCCCCGTCCCAAGAGCCGGGCAGGCGAGCGAACGATGGCATTGGACCCAGCCACGGTCGCGGCCCTGCGCGATCACCGGCGGTGCCAACTCGAGGAACGAATGCGCGCCGGACCGGCATGGCAGGAGACGTTCAACGACTGGCAGGGACTATCCCGAACCGGGCTGGTCTGGACCTACGGCGACGGCTCCCCCATCCATCCCAAGACCTTCTACGAGCGATTTCTCCGTCACGCTGGTGCGGCGGGGCTGCCGCGAATTCGCCTGCACGACGTACGCCACAGCTACGCCAGCGCGGCGCTCGCCTCGGCGACCGGCTGGCACGACGTCAAGGTCATCAGCCAGCGGCTCGGGCATGCCAGCGTGGCGATCACGCTGGACACGTACAGCCACGTGCTGCCGGCCGCGGACGAGCAGATCGCACACACCCTCGCGCACGTGATCCTGGGCACCGAGTGACGCGGCTCGTTGTCAATCCGTTGTCACGGCGAGAGACGGCAAGAGTATTTGCGCAGTTCAGGCCGGCTTTTCGGCGTCCTCGACGTAGAGGTAGTACTCCTCGTCGGCCTCTTCCCAGTCCATCTCGACGACGTCCTTGGTGACCGCCGCCTTGCAGAACTGCAGGAACCCCGAGTAGCCGAGGTCCTTCTCCGAGAAGTCGGGCTGGCGCTTGCGGAGCTGGTCCTTCAAGCCCGACAGCGGCGGGTCGCCGCCGAGCTCGACCATCAGCTCCTTGACGGTGTCGCGCAGCAGTTGGAACGCGGCGTCCTCGTCGCGCGGGGCCGCGGGGAAGTCGACCTCGGGGTCGCCCTTCGCGGTTCCCTCGGACAGCACGACCACCTTCTGCTCCTCGAGGTGGCGGATCAGCTCACGGAAGCCGCGGAAGCCGTAGTCCTGCTCGTTGAAGGTCGGGTCCTTGCGCAGCAGGGCGCGCTTGAGGTTGGACGCCTGCACCGCACCGGCGGACGACGACTGGATGCCCGACAGGGTGCGTGTGATGACCCGCTCGAGGTTGCGCAGGTCCTGTTTCTGACTGGAGGCGGACGCGGGCTTGTCGGCGTCACCGGCGTCGCTCGGCGCCATCTCGCGGACGCCGCTCGCCTTGCTGCTCGACTTCTTGGCCGTGCCCTTCTTCTTGGACCGGCCGGCCGGGGCGGCACGGCCGCTGTCGCGCTTCGGGGCACCCTCGAGGTTGTTGTAGAACAGGAACTCGTCGCAGGCCGACGGCAGCTTCGCGGACGTCGAACCCTTGAGGCCGACCCCGATGACCCGCTTGTCGAGCTCGCGCAGCTTGGCGACCAGCGGCGTGAAGTCCGAGTCGCCCGAGACGATCACGAAGGTCGAGACGAAGTCGCGCGTGAACGCGAGCTCCATCGCGTCGACCGCCATCTGGATGTCCGCGGCGTTCTTGCGCACCGAGTCCGAGCGCTGCGGGATCTCGAGCAGCTCGATGTTGTTGTCGACCATGTTGCGGCGGTCGTCGCTGAACAGGTTCCAGTCCGCGTACGCCTTGCGAACCAGTAGCTTGCCGCGCTCGGCCAGCGCCTCCATCAGCGGCGAGGCGTCGAAGCGGTAGCCGATGTCGCGGGCGCCGATCGCCACGTTCTCGTGGTCGATGAACACCGCGAGGCGCTCTTCAGGGGATTCCATGGATGTCATGCCCCGCACCCTACCCGCCGGACTGCGTGCCCTCGCGCAGCGACATGCCGAGGTGATCCTCGAGCACGCCGATGGTCGTGTCGTGGTCGGTGTGCAGGACCGCGCGCATCCCGAGCCGCTCGGCCGGCGCGAGGTTGCCACCGAGGTCGTCGACGAACGCGACCGATGCCGCCGGTAGCCCCATCCGCTGCAGCGCGAGTTCGTAGATCGCCGGTTCGGGCTTGCGCAGCCCCACCTCGCCGGAGATCACCTGCACGTCGAAGTGGTCGTCGAGCAGGTCACGCGGGTACATGTCGGTGCCCCACGAGTTGGACAGCAGGCCGACACGCACCCCGGCGGCACGCGCCCGACGGGCGACGTCCCACAACGGGCCGTCCGCGACCAATCCGGCGAACATGCGCGAGACGACCGCCTCCTGGACGCGATCGTGGCCGGCGTCGTGCAGCAGGCGACGCAGGTGTCCGTCGAAGTCCTCGACGGACAGCTCGCCGCGTTCGATCGCGCCGATCAGACCGCCGGTCTCGTCGCGCGAGGCGGCGACCAGCAGCTCGAAGGTCCGTCCGGGCGGGATGCCGTGCTCGGCCTCGAAGACGGCGAAGACCTGCCCCACGGGCGGGGTCAGCACGCCGCCGTAGTCGAGCAACAGCCCCAACTGCTCTGTCATGTTCGATCTCCGAGACCGCCGTCGGCGCCGCTCATCGCCCGGCCCGACCGGCAGCCTCGGCCGCGCGCTCCCCCAGCGCCACGACCATGTCACCGAAGGCACGGAAGCTGCCGTCGGTCTCGCCGTACGCGCCCGAGGCGAACCGGCTGTAGACGCCCTCGAGGATGCAGGCGAGCTTCCAGTAGCCGAAGGCGAGGTAGTAGTCGAGCTGTGAGACGTCGCGGCCGGACGCCGCGGCGTAGCGGGCCGCGACCTGTTCGCGGGTCAGAAACCCCTCGACCGTGGTCGGTGAGTCGAGCAACGGCAGCACGTCGTCGCCGGGCTCGGCCCAGTACACCAGCAGCAGTCCGAGGTCGGCGAGCGGGTCCCCCAGGGTGGTCAGCTCCCAGTCCAGTACGGCCTGCACCCGGCCGGTCCGCGGATCGAGGATCAGGTTGTCCAGCCGGTAGTCCCCGTGCACGACCGTGGCCGGGCCCTGGACGGGGATGTCGGCGACCAGGCGGGCGTGGACCGCGTCGAGGACCGGCAGATCGCGGCCACCGCCCTGCTGGAGCTGTCCGTGCCATCGCTTCAACTGCCGACCGAGGTAGTCCTCCTTGCGGGCGAGGTCGCCCAGCCCGACCGCATCGACGTCGACCTCGTGCAGGTGCACGAGCACGTCGACGAGGTCCTCGGAAGCGGCGGCCCTGACTTCCGGGGCGAGGGCCCGGGCCGCGGCGCTGTCACGCACGACGGCGCCCTCGACGAAGCGCATCACGTAGAACGGCGCGCCGGTGACCGACTCGTCCGGCTCGAATCCGACCGTCGGTGGCACCGGCACGGCGGTTTCGGCCAACGCCGTGATGATCCGGTGCTCGCGGCCCATGTCGTGCGCCGACTGCAGCACACCGTGCAGCGGCGGTCGGCGCAGGATCAGCCGCGCTCCGGCCGCGTCGGTGACGGTGTACGTCAGGTTCGAGCGGCCCCCCTGGATGACCTCGAAATCCAGCGGTGCCGCGACGTCGTCGCGTTTTTGCAACCACGCGGTGACGCGCTCGCCCTCGATGCCCTCGACCTCGGCCACGACGTCTCCTCAGCACGGCGTCCGGCCGGGAAGCCTCGCAGGTGCGAAGCCGTCCGACCAAGCCAGGATCACTCAGCCCACGCGCGCGGTGTCACGGTCGGCGTCCGCGGCGGCAGGCGACGCGCGCCGGTCACGCACACGCGTGTAGACGCTGAGCATGGCGGGCAGCACGGCCACGCTGGTGACCAGCGCGAGCCCGATCGTCATCGCGAGCACGGCGCCGAACTGGCGGAACGGACGAATGTCGGACAGCACCAGCGAGCCGAACCCGGCGATCGTGGTCAGTGCCGATCCCACCAACGCGCCACCGGTGTGCTGCAGGGTCGAACGCATCGCGTCCCCGATGTCGTCGAAGCGCTCGCGGTCCTCGAGGAAGCGGTTGACGACGTGGATGGAATAGGGGACCCCGATGCCGATCGCCAGCGCCGAGACCATCGCGGTCATGACGTTGAACGGGATGCCGGTGGCGGCCATCAGGCCGTAGACCCAGGCCACGACCACGCCCACCGAGCCGATGGCGAGCACGCCGAGCATCGGCTCCC
>JAGXST010000048.1 GCA_018335555.1 Actinomycetota bacterium
GTCGACGCCGGCGACGAGCCAACGGCTCGCCAACCCGCGTCCGAGCGCCCCGGTCCCGCCGATGATCCCGACCTCCACACGCTGCTCCTGGTAGGTGTCGCCGAAGGCTGCCATATCGGAGATGACCACCCCACATCGCTAGACTGTCGGGTCGGCCGCCACCCGCGGCCCGACCGTCTGCCTGCCGACCGGAGGGCACGTGACACGCGAGCCCGATGCGGACCTGCGCTGGCACCGCACCACGCTCGAGGGGCGCGTCGCCGTGTACGGCGAGTCGGGCGACGGTCCGCCGTTGGTGTTCCTCCACGGCTGGGGCCTGTCGGCCCGCTCCTACGCGCGTGCACTGCCGGGCATCGCTGCCGGCGGCTGGCGGGTCCTCGCACCCGCGCTCCCCGGATTCGGGCGCAGCGAGGCCGTCGACGGCGAGTACACCTTCGAGAAGTTGGCCAACTGGGTCGACGACCTGCTCGACCACGCCGGCGTCGAGGAACCGGCCGCCTTCGTGGGGCACTCGTTCGGCGGTGGGGTGGCCGTCGCGACGGCCTGGTACCACCCCGACCGGGTGCGCTCGTTGACGCTGGTCAACTCGATCGGTGGCTCGGTCTGGAAGTCCGGTGGCGTTCGCGACCACCTGCTCGCCGACCGGCCGCTGTGGGACTGGGGGCTGCGCCTGCCCGGCGAGTTCACCAAGCGCGACTACCGGCGGGTCCTACCGGTCGTGCTGCGCGACCTCGTCGGCAACGCCATCACCAACCCCAGCGCCGTGTGGCGAGCCGGCGAGTTGGCCCGCAACGCCGACCTGCGCGAGGAGTTGACCGAACTGGCCGCTCGCGGGCTGCCGGTCACCATCCTGTGGGGATCGGCGGACAAGGTCGTGCCGGAAGCGACTTTCCTGGCCATGTGCGAGGCGGCTGGCGCGCCGGGCGACATCGTCAACGACGCCGGCCACTCGTGGCTGCTGGCCGACCCTGAAGGGTTCGGCGAACTGCTCACCAACTCGTTGACAGTGCGCCGCACCCTGACGGAGCGCATCAGAACATGAGCGGCGGCGGAGGTGCTGTGTTGGGTTCTGGATGCACCGGAGCCGGTCTCGGAGATCGACCATGACGGTTCCGACCGGTCCTCCCCCGCCCCCCGCCATCGTCGACGACCACGTCCGCGCCGACGTCGTGATCGTCGGTGCCGGTGTCGCCGGGCTGTACGCCGCGGCACGGCTGCCAGGGCACCTCGAGGTGATGGTCGTCGACAAGGGCGTCCCCGGCGGCGACTCGGGTTCGTCACCGTGGGCGCAGGGTGGCCTGGCCGCGGCGATCGGGCCCGACGACAGCCCGCAGATGCACGCCGAGGACACCCTCGCGGCCGGCGACGGGCTGTGCGACCCGGTCGCCGTCGGGGTGCTGACCCGCGAGGCGCCCGGCCACGTCCTCCAGCTGCTGCAGATGGGGGCCGAGTTCGACCGCCTGCCGGGCCGGCTCGGCAGCCTCGACACCGCCGACCTCGACCTCGCCCGCGAGGGTGGGCAGCGGGTGCCACGTTCGGTGCACCGGGCGGACGCCAGCGGGGCGGAACTGGTCCGGCTGCTGCGGGCTGCGGCATCGCCGAAGGTGACCCGACTGCCGGGCATCGTCGTCTCGCTCGCCCGCGACGAGGCGCACCGGGTCACCGGCCTGTGGGTGTGGGTCGACGACCGGCTCGTCGCCGTCGAGGCACGCGCCGTCCTGCTCGCCACCGGCGGGTGCGGCGGGCTGTTCGCCGCAACGACGAACCCTGCACACGCGACCGGCGACGGGGTGTCGCTGGCGCTCGCCGTCGGCGCGGCCGTTCGCGACCTCGAGTTCGTGCAGTTCCACCCGACCGGGCTCGCGGTGGACGGCACGTGGCGGTTCCTGCTCACCGAGGCCCTCCGCGGCGCCGGAGCCACCCTGCACGACGCGGACGGCAAGCGGTTCCTGCTCGACCGCCATCCCGACGCCGAACTCGCCCCTCGGCACGTGGTCGCCAAGGCGATCCTCGACCAGCAGGGCGGCACGGCCTGGCTCGACGCCACCCACCTGAGCGAGCACCAGTTCGCCCAGGAGTTCCCCACGGTCCTGGGCGGCGCCCGCCGCTACGGGTTCGACCTGGCCAACGAACGTGTGCCGGTCACCCCGGCAGCGCACTACCAGGTGGGCGGCGTTCGGACCGACCTCGACGGCCGCACGTCCGTGCACGGGCTGTACGCCGCCGGCGAGGTCGCCTCGACCGGCGTGCACGGTGCCAACCGCATGGCCGGCAACTCGCTGACCGAGGCCCTGGTCTTCGGTGCCCGGGCCGCGCAGGCCATGGTGGCTGAGCTGCCCGCGCGCCACGGCGACCTCGGCGCCGCGCCCGAACTGGCGCCGGCCCCCGGGGCCGGTACCGACGACCTGCGCAGCCGCCTCCGCGCGTCGATGCTGACCGGGGCCGGCCCGGTGCGCACCGGGGACGGCCTGGCGACCGTGGCCGCCGAACTCGACGCGATGGCGCGTGATCTCGATGCGCCCGCCACCGACGCCGAGGCGATCGAGATGTGGCACGCCGTGCGGGTCTCGCGCCTGCTGGTGAAAGCCGCCCGCCTGCGCACCGAGTCACGCGGGGGCCACTGGCGCGACGACCACCCCGCCGCCGACCCGGCCTGGGCCGACGTCCACCTGGAACACGTCTCGTGGTGACGCTCGACGCGCTGGCCGCCGGGGACGCGGACTGGCTCGCCGGGTTCCTGCTCGGCAGCAGTTGGCCGTACCACGCGGGCGTCATCGACGAGGACGAGGTGGCCGATCGGCTGCGTCAGGGCTACTACGACGGACCGGACGTGGTCACCCTGATCGTCAGCGACGGATCACGGCGGATCGGCCTGGCCCGGGTGGAGGACCTCGACGACGACTCGCCGACCTTCGACCTGCGCATCGGCGCCGAACACCGGGGGCAGGGCCACGGCAGCGCGGCGCTACGTGAGCTGACCCGGTGGGTGTTCGACACCCACGACGTCGAACGGTTCGAGGGGACGACGCGACAGGACAACGTCGCGATGCGAAGCGCGTTCCGGTCAATCGGCTTCGTCAAGGAGGCCCACTACCGACGTGGCTGGCCCACCCCGGACGGCCGCCTCCTCGACGCGATCGGCTACGCCATGCTGCGCGTGGACTGGGAGACCGGGACCAGCACGCCGGTCGCCTGGGACGACGAACCCCGCGACGACGGCGTGCCCGACGGTCCGTCGCCCACCGGGTGGATGACCCGGGCGTTGCGCCCCGTTCCGCCGCGGTCGGTCGACGCAACCCGTCACGGTCGGATCACACAGTCATCGGTGACGGCCTGATTCGACCGAGCACGTCAGGTTCGACCGGGTCACAGCGAGGCGGCCATGCGTTCGACGGCCTCGGTGAGGATCGCGGTCGACGTGGCGAAGTTGAGCCGCAGGTGGCCCGCGCCGCCTTCGCCGAAATCGGCGCCGTCGACCAGGGCGACCTCGGCGTGCTCGAGGAAGTGCTGCGCCGGTGAGCCGGGCAGCCCGAGGTCGCGGGCGTCGAGCCAGGCCAGGTAGGTGGCCTCGCCGGGTCGCCAGCGCACGTCGGGCAGGTGGGTGACCAGCAGGTCGCCGAGCAGCCGGCGACGATCGACCAGCGCGGCCAGCAGGCCGTCCAGCCATGCGCCGCCCTCGCGCAGCGCCGCCGTGTGCGAGATGACGCCGAGGTGGCTCGCGCCGTGCTCGACCACCTCGGGAATCCGGGCCAGGTCGTGCGCGGCCGCCGGGCCGGCCACCGCGACGGCCGCCTTCAGCCCCGGCAGGTTCCAGCCCTTCGAGGCCGACAGCAGCGCCACGGCGTCGTCGCTGCCGGCAACGTCGAGGTAGGGCACGAACCCGGATCCGCTCCCGGCGCCCACCAGACCGGTGCTCCCGGGCAGGACCAGCGGGGCGTGGATCTCGTCGCTGACCACCCGGATGCCGTGCGTCCGGGCCAGCGTCGCGACGGCCTCGAGTTCGCCGCGCGTGTGCACGGTGCCGTGCGGATTGTGGGGACTGCACAGCAGGAAGGCACCGCGTCCCGCCGTCGACGCCATTGCGGCGCCCAGCCGGTCGAGGTCGAGGCGGCCGTTGCGCTCGAGCGGCACCTCGACGACCTCACGGCCGGCGTGGCGGACGAACGCGTAGAACGGCGCGTACACCGGTGGCGTGACGATCACCGGCGCGCCCGGCCCGGTCACGACGGCCAGCGTCTCGGCCACGCCGCGCATCACGTCGGGCACGATCCGCGCCCGCGCCGTCGGCAGCTCCCAGCCCCACCGGCTCCGGGCGAACGCGGCCAGGGCGTCCACGTACCCGGCGCCCGACGCGTACCCCGTGTCACCTTCGTCGACGACGGTGCGGAGGGCCTGCGCGACCGCCGGTGCCAGGTCGACGTCCATCTCGGCCACCCACAGCGGCAGCACATCGGGCCCGAACAGGCGCCACTTGATGCTGGTCCGGCGACGCAGGCGGTCGAGCGGGAGCACGAGCGGATCGGCGGCCACGTTCAGTTGCCGCTCACGTGATCCCCTCGAGGTCCTCAAGACCGAGTTCGATCATGCGCCGGTGGTGACCCTGCATGACCCCGATGGCGAGCCGCTTGACGCGGCTCTCGCCCGACTCGCCGTCCGCGGCGCCGCCGCTGGCCAGGACGACCTTGAGCGCGTCGGTGTCCGACACGACCCCCTGGAAGCCCTGCAGCGCACGTCCGAGCAGGTTGGCGACCAGTTGCCTGGCCCGCTCGCACGACGCGTCGTCACCGAGCTGTCCGCGTAGCCGGTCGGTGGCGAACGCCTCGAAGGCGCGGCGGTCGGCCAACGAGGCCACCACCAGCCGGCCCGTCTGGTCGTCGAGGTTGGGCGCGAGTTCGCGCGCGAAGTCGGCGGCGATCGGCACGCCGAGCGCGAAGAACGTGCAGGCCGAGAACCAGTCGTCCATCGGCACCCGGTCGAAGTAGGCGTCGAAGTGCGGCTTCTGGCGGTCCATCACCGCCGTCGCAAGGTCGGTGTGTTCGGCGAGCCGGTCGCGCAGCAGCACGTAACCCGCGTGTTCGCGCACGGCGTGGTCGGCGAGTTCGTCGGCGGTGCGCGCATCGGGGGCATGCCCGATCGCCCGCGCGGTCACCTGGAACGAGCGCAGTTGGCCGTAGGCGAGCGCGCCGAGTACCTCGGCCGTCGCGAGCTGGACCTGGTCCGGCACCGGTGCTCCTTGGCTGCCGTCTGTCGTGGCCGCCAAGGGTAGACACCGCCGGCCCTGGCACCGTGGCCGTCGGGGTTGCGACCGCCTACACGGGGGCGCCGGGCGGGCTCGGCGTCGGGTCGGACACGGCAGGCGCGTCGGCCACCACGGCCTCGGTCCACGACCAGGCGTAGTCGGGGCGGTCGAGGTCGCGGGCCAGGGAGGTCAGCTGCAACGGCCGGAACGCGTCGACCATCACCGCGACCTCGTCGGTGTGCGTCGTCCCGAGGCTCGCCTCGCTCAGCCCCGGCTGGGGGCCGTGGGTCAGCCCCGACGGGTGGAGCGTCAACGACGCCACGTCGACGCCCTTGCGCGAGCCGAAGTTGCCGGCGACGTAGTAGATCAACTCCTCGGAGTTGAGGTTGGCGTGGCTGTACGGGATCGGGACCGCTTCGGGGTGCCAGTCGATCGGGCGCGGCACGAACGTGCACACCATGAAGCCGTCGCCCTCGAAGGTCTGGTGGACCGGAGGGGGCGGATGGATCTGCTTGGTCAGCGGCTCGAGGTCGGCGAGGTTGAGCGTCCACGGGAACAGGTAGCCGTCCCAGCCGACGACGTCACAGGGGTGGTGCGGCAACACGTAGTCCTGCAGGCCGCCGTTGATGCGCAGCGTGAGCGGGAAGTCCCCCGACTCGTCGATGGTGCGCAGCGCCACCGGCCCGTGCAGGTCACGCTCGGCGAACGGGGCGTGTTCGAGCAGTTGCCCGTAGCGGTTGCGGTAGCGGGACGGCACCTCGACCATCCCCCGTGACACCAACACGAGGTGGCGCTGTACCGCCGGGCCGTCGGGTACGAACCGATGTGTGATGCCGCGCGGCATCAGCACGTAGTCGCCGTCGCGGTAGGGCAGGTCGCCGAGGACCGTCTCGATCGTGCCGCTGCCCTCGTGGACGAACACCACCTCGTCGGCCTCGCCGTTGCGGTACCAGCCGGTCATCGTCCGGTCCGGGCGCGACAGCCACACCTCGACGTCGTCGTTGAAGGCGAGCAGCCGTCGTGAGGTCAGCGCGTCACCGCCGGCCGGCAGGTCGCGCGACTCGAAGCAGTGGTGGACGTGCGCCTCCGGCTGCCACTCGGTGCGTTCCAGCGGTCGGAAGGCCCCGACGCTTCGGACCTGCATCGGCTGGCGCAGGTGGTACAGGGTCGAGGCGGGACCGTCGAAACCATCGAGGCCGATGACCTCCTCGGTCAACAACCGGCCGTCGCGCCACAACTGGGTGTGCCGCTTGGCCGGCACCTCCCCGAACCGCTGGTACCGCGTCATCGCTGCCCCTGCCCCCGACTCCCACCGGACCGCGCATGCTGGTCGGTGGGCACGGGCCTGGACAGCGTTCGTGCGCGTGGCGACCGAACTCAGGTGGCCCGGCGTGGCCGCCAGCCGAGACGTTCGGAGATCTCGCGGGCGCTGCGCAGTACGCGCAGCGCGATCGACTCCGGCTCCGGCAGTCGCGAGGTCGGCGCGACGATCCCGACGGCGGCGACGGCCCGACCGGTGTGGTCGAACACCGGGGCGGCGACACCGGACGCGCCCGGCTCGAGTTCGTCGCGGGTGTAGGC
>JAGXST010000049.1 GCA_018335555.1 Actinomycetota bacterium
CGTGAGCGCGGCTCCGCCTGCAACTCCGACAGGCGGCAGAACGAGCGGTACATCTCGATCAGGGCCTGCCGTTGCGGGTCGGTCAGGTGCGGGTCGCGGTGGACCACGGCCTCGTAGTCGTCGGCGTCCTCGCGCTCCTCGAGGATGCCTGCCTTTACGTAGAGGGTCTCGGACGAGATCTCGAGCGCCTTGGCGATGGCCTGCAGGATCTCGGCGGACGGCTTGCGCAGGCCGCGTTCGATCTGGGACAGGTACGGGTTGGACACCCCCGCGAGGGTCGCCAGCTTGCGCAACGAGAGTCGGGCTGACTCGCGCTGGTTGCGGATGTAGCCGCCGAGTTCCTCGAGCGGCGAGCCGTGGGCCCGCGGCCCGCCGGTCGACGACCCCGTGTGCTGCGCTTCGTCGGCCACGCCGGCGTCCTCCCTGGCCCCGGTACCGGGCCGCTCGAACGTAGCAGCCGGATGCGTGGGCACCGGGAGGAGGCCGGATGGTTGGGAACCCGGGGGAAGAGTCAGTTCGCCCCGTCGACCAGGACCTCGATCGCCGCCGTCGGCCGGATGCTGCCGACCGGGACGCCACCGCCGAGCGGTGTCTCGGGGGTCCAGATCCCCGGCCCGACGACGCCGAGCATCTCGAGCAGCGCGAGCGTGAACGCCGCGACACCACGGGTCGAGCCGTCGGTCGCCTTGACCGCGAACCCTCGGGGGCTGCCGTCCGCCGTGGTCCAGCCGACGCCGTACACCCCCTCGGCACCGACCTTGGCGACCAACCCGGCGCCGAGCAGCGCCGATTCGAGCCGACCCTCGCCGCCCACGAGACCCGGATGGGCGAACCCCGCCTCGCGGATCGGGCGGTAGTCGTCGGCGGAGGCGGCGCGGGCGAACCCGCGTGCCAGGCCGGTGAGCGCGACGGCAACCGCCGGCGCGCCGCACCCGTCGACCGCCACCGCGGCCACCGGACCGAGGTCTGCGGCGAGCCGGTCCAGGATGCGCCGCTGCAGCGGGGAATCGCGGTCGAGCAACCGGTCGCGGGGCACGCCGAGGCGCTGGCCGGCGAGCGCGAACAGGGCATGCTTGCCCGAGCAGTTGTGGCCCAGCCGGCTCGGTGCCGCCGACGGGTCGGCCTGGGGCACGGCCGGCGGGGTCGTCAGGTCTTCGGGGGCGGTGCCGGAACGGGCGAGCAGGGATCGCACCGCCTCGAGGTGCCCGGGTTCGCCGCGGTGCGAGGCCCACCCCACCGCCAGTTCGGCAGTGGTGAGCGCATCCTCGGCGGTCAGTGTCTCGAGGCACGCACGGGCCTGGAACGGCTTCGCGGCCGAGCGCACGAACAGGGGGCGATCGGGCTCGCCGACCGCGGCGAGCACCTCACCGTCCGCACCCGTGAGCACCGCGTGGCCGAGGTGGAGCGACTCGACGACCTCGTCCCCCCCGACCTCGTCACGCCGGGTGACCTCGGCGAGCGGCACGCCCACCGACACCCCGACCGACGAGTTCATGACCGATCTTCCGAGACCGCTCACGCCCCGCCGAACAGGTCGCTGACGGCGGCCGAGCCGTCCTTGTACCGACGGGCCAGCTCGTCACGGAGCCGGTCGATCCGGTCGAACAGGCCGCGACGGGCCTGCGACAACTCGTGTTCGTGGGCCGCGAGCCGCTCGACGGCCTCGGCCAACGCCGACGTCGGGCGGTGGTGCAGGTCCTCGAGGAAGTCGCCACCGACGACCTGGTCGACCTCTTCCTCGTAGTCGGCGGCCGCCGCCGGGACGCGCAAGCGGGTCGCGCGGGCCTGCAGTGGCGACGAGCCCGGCGCAGGCCGGTCGACCGAGAGCACCGAGGCCAGCCGGGCGAGGACGTCGGTCACCTCGCCGTCCGCGTCCCCGGCGCCGTCACGCTGCTGCAGCTCGTCGCGCAGGATGTCGAGGCGGCCCTGCATCAACCGCCGGGCGTACGAGACCGCTTCCTCCTCGGCTTCGCAGTCCGCACGGGCCGTGCGCAGATCGGCGGTCGACCAGTCCGTCAGGCCGTCGAGGTAGTCGTCGGCGAGGATGCGCTGCAGTTGTTGCCGTCCCACCGCGGACACCTCCTCTGACCGTCGTCGCGTGCCTCGCACCGTAGCGTTTCGATCACAGCGGGTAACGGGACGCCTCACCGGGTCCGGGGTAGCGGTCGCGGGCCTCGGCGATCGTGGTCAGGGCCGCGACACGGTCGCGCCAGCCGCGGACCTCGACCAGTTTCTGTTCGAGGTCCTTGTAGATACGGAAGAAGTGCGCGATCTCGTCGAGCAGGTGCTTCGGCACGTCCGCGAGCTCACGCAGGTCCTGCCACCGCGGGTCGTGGTCGGCGACCGTCAGGATCTTCTCGTCGGGGCCCTTGTCGTCGCTCATGTCGAGCATGCCGAGCACCCGGGCCGGGATGGTGCAGCCCGGGAAGGTCGGCTCGCCGAGGATGCACACGACGTCGAGGTGGTCGCCGTCGAGCGCGAGCGTCTCGGGGATGAAGCCGTAGTCGCCCGGGTAGCGCACCGCCGTGAACAACATGCGGTCGAGGACCAGGCGCTCGCGCTCGAAGTCCCACTCGTACTTGTTGCGCGATCCCATCGGGACCTCGACGAAGAACTCGATGATGTCGGCGTCCACGTGTGCTCCTGCTCCGGGCGGCCTCGAACCTAGCCGTGCGGGACCGACGGTAGGGTCGGACCCGCGACGACCATGCGCCCGACGCCGCACCCATCCCGCCCCTCAAGGATCCGAAGATGCTCGAAGCCGGCCAGCCCGCGCCCGACTTCACGCTCCCCGACCAGGACGGCAACCCGGTCTCGTTGTCGGACTTCGGCGGACGGCCCGTCGTCGTCTACTTCTACCCGAAGGACGACACCCCGGGCTGCACGACCCAGGCCTGCGACATCCGCGACCAGTGGGGTGAGTTCGAAGCCGCCGGTGCCGCCGTGGTCGGCATCTCTCCAGACTCGGTCGAGTCGCACGCGAAGTTCCGCGGCAAGCACGACCTGCCGCACATCCTGCTCGCCGACCCCGACCGCACCGTCATGGAGCCCTGGGGCGCCTACGGCGAGAAGACGCTGTACGGCAAGAAGACCGTCGGCGTGATCCGCTCGACCGTCCTCGTCGACGCCGACGGCAACGTCGCCAAGGTCTGGAAGCGCGTGCAGGCCAAGAAGCACGCCGACCAGGTCCTCAAGGCGTTGGCAGATCTGTAGTCCATGTCGACCGTGGGACGCACGCCGCCGCTGACCAGGTTCGGATCGGGGTCGCGGCCGGGGGCGGGCCACGGGCACAGGAAGCGGCGGCAGCGGGATCTGCGGTTTCGACAGGTTCTGACGGGTCCCGCTACCGTTCGCGCCCGGAACGGCGCCCGGTCGCGCCGACTTTCGTCTGCCTTCGTCTGCCTTCACTGCTGGAGCACCCGTGGACAACTTGATCTTCATCCCACCCATCGCGGGGGTGATCGGGCTCGTGATGGCCCTGGTCATGTACCGCGCGATGATGAAGTACCCCGCCGCCGAGGGACGCCCCTCCGAGATCGCCGAGCTGATCCGCGCGGGGGCCAAGACCTTCATGCAGCGCGAACTGCAGCTGATCGGGATCGCCGTCGCGGTGCTCGCGGTGGCGCTGTGGTTCGCGCTCGGCTTCGAGACGACGCTGTCGTTCCTGGTCGGCGCGGTCGCCGCCGCCCTGGCCGGCTTCATCGGCATGATGGCGGCCACCCGCGCCAACGTGCGCACCGCCACCGCGGCCCGTGACAAGGGCATGAACGAGGCCCTCACGGTCGCGTTCTTCGGCGGCTCCGTCATGGGCCTGGTGCTCGCCTCGCTCGGCCTGCTGGGCCTCGGCGGGCTGTACGTCATCCTCGGCACCGACCACGACGCCGCCGAGCACATCCACGGCTTCGCGATGGGCGCCAGCGTCGTCGCACTGTTCTACCGCGTCGGCGGCGGCATCTTCACCAAGTCCGCCGACGTCGGCGCCGACCTGGTCGGCAAGGTCGAGGCGGGCATCCCCGAGGACGACCCGCGCAACCCCGGCGTCATCGCCGACAACGTCGGCGACAACGTCGGCGACGTGGCCGGCATGGGCTCGGACATCTTCGAGTCGACCAACGGCGCCACGATCGCCACCGTGGCCATCGCATCGGTCCTGCTGCTCACGGCCGGTCCCGACGGCGTCGAGATCGGCGGCTCGATCGTTCCCGACATCAGCCTGCTCGCCCTGCCCCTGCTGCTGAGCTCCCTCGGCCTGTTCTGCTCGATCGCCGCGATCGGCGTGGTGAAGGCCTCGTCGAACAAGTCGCCGGCGCTCGCGCTGCGGCTGGGCACCTTCGCCGCCGCCGGCGGCTTCGTGATCCTCGCGTTCTTCCTCATGCAGATGATCGACGTCGGCGTCGGCACCTGGTGGGCCACCGTGGTCGGTTCCGTCGGTGGTGTGATCCTGGGCCTGTCGACCGAGTACTACACCTCGGGCAAGCCGATCCGTGACATCGCCCACTCGGGCGAGACGGGTCCGGCGACCGTCATCATCTCGGGTCTGTCGACCGGCATGGTCTCGGTCGCGATCCCGATCGCCACCATCGCCGGCATGATCTGGGTCGCCAGCACCACCTCCGGGCTGTACGGCGTCGGTATCGCCGCCGTGTCCATGCTCGCCACCGTGGCGATGACCATGGCGATCGACGCCTACGGGCCGGTCGCCGACAACGCCGGCGGCATCGCCGAGATGGCGGGCCTCGGCCCCGACACCCGCCACATCACCGACTCGCTCGACGAGGTCGGCAACACCACCGCCGCGATCGGCAAGGGGTTCGCGATCGGGGCTGCCGCGCTGGCCGCGCTGACGCTGATCAACGCCTACATCGCGGTGGTCGACGACCGCATCGACGGCTTCGAACTGCTGATCTCGGACCCCAACGTCCTGATCGGCATGTTCATCGGTGGCGCGATCCCGTTCGTGGTCGCTGCCATCACGATGACCGCCGTCGGTGACGCGGCCTTCGAGATGATCGAGGAGATCCGGCGACAGTTCCGCGAGATCCCCGGCCTGCTCGAGGGCAAGGCCGAACCGGATGCGGTCCGCTGCGTCGACATCGCCACCAAGGCAGCGACCAAGAAGATGGTCCTGCCGGCCGCCATCGCGGTGCTCGCGCCCGTCGTGGTCGGCTTCGGCTTCGGCGCGCAGACCCTGGGCGGCATGCTCGGCGGTGCACTGATCGCCGGCGTGCTGCTCGCGCTGACCATGGCGAACGCCGGTGGCGCGTGGGACAACGCCAAGAAGTTCGTCGAGCAGGGCAACCTCGGCGGCAAGGGCTCGGACACCCACGCCGCCAACGTCGTCGGTGACACCGTGGGTGACCCGCTCAAGGACACCTCCGGTCCGTCGATGAACATCCTCATCAACGTGATGGCGATCGTCAGCCTCGTCATCGCCCCGCTGCTCAGCGCCTGACCACCCAGCGCTGTCGCACCACGATGAAGGCCCCCGCCACGTGCGGGGGCCTTCTTCGTACTCCCAGAATGGACACGGACCACCGACCGTCGTCAGCCTTCGGGCAGCGGACCGACGGCTCGTCCGAAGTCGGCCACATCTGCGGCCGCACGCCCGGCGTACCAGCCCGTGGCATTGCCGACGGACGTGACGCGTCGGACGGCCTCGGGGAACACCTTGGCGGTGGCGGCCTCGACGCGATCGTCACGCGCCGCGAGCACCGGCAGGAGTCGGTGGTCCGCCGCAGACGTCGTCGCCACTTCCGCCTCGGTGGTCTGCACCAGCCGTTCCCCGATGCGCTGCCCGAACCCGAGCAGGAACGAGCGCCGGAACGAGCGGGTCCGCGACCTACCGGCGGCGTCGCGCCGGGAGCCGAAGCGAACCATGGCTGCCGTGGCCTGCGCCAGCAGTGAAGTCGCCAACACCTCGACGGCGTCGAGATCGTGCTCGTAGCCGAACACCGTGACCCAACCGGCGTCCATGGAGCGGACGGCGCGACAGCGGTTGGCCCGTGCAACCTCGCTGAGCAGCAGCCCCTTGGCGTCGGCGTAGGGATCATCGATCGTCATGCGACGGATCGAGGGTTCCCCGAGCCGGTCGCGGGCGTGCAGCAGCGCCTCGTCGATCGAGTGCCGCGCGATGAGTTCCTGTGCCTTGGCGGTCAGCGCCTCCGCTTCGTCCTCGAACTCGGTCGACTCGGCCTTCGCGAGCAACGCCCGCACGCGATCGAGCATCCGCGGTTCGAGTCGGCCTGCCGCTGCGGAGGAGTTGCGGACATCACCCGGCGCCGGCACGGTGGCCGGCAACTCGGGCAGCCGAAGTAGCAGCGCCGCGACCTCGACGAGTTGACGCAGGCGTGCGTCGGGCGGGTGCGGCCGGGAGGTGGGCGCCCGGGCCGTCAACGCATCGAGTTGTGCCAGCCAGCGAGGGTGCAGCGGTTGCCGTTGCCGTCGCCGGCGGTGGCCATCTGCCACGAGTTCGGCGACGACGATCGCGCCGTGGGCGGACGTGAGCTGGCGGGGTACGACATGGGCGAGGTCACTGGGCGTCCACCCTCGAGCCCACTGGTGCTCGATCGCCTCGGCGATCGCGTCCGAAGCGGCCGCCTGTGCCGCATCGAAGTTGCCCGCGAGCGCTGCGAGCGTCTCCTCGAAGGTGACCGGATCGACCCGCCAGGCCCCCACCGCGGTGCGGACAAGCGTGTCGGGGTCGGCGGATCCCGTATCCACCGGTGGTGGCGCATCAGAGAGCCCCCCGCGGGGCGTGCGCCGCGTGTCGGTGGGCGGGCGCGCGCCAGCCCCGCGTGACATCCGGTCCGGCGCCGACGGCCGGGTCCGCTGCTTGCGGCGCTTGCGGGCCGCCCGTCGCTGTTGGTTGTTCCTACCCATGCGGCAAGGGTGGCACGACGCAGCGACAGGTCGACGAAGCGGACCCGGTTCAGCTGTGGACGACGGGCGGGCCCGAGGCGTCAGTGGCAGTCGCGGCTGTCAGCTCAGCGACGGTCTCGGCTGTCAGCTCAGCGCCGGTCTCGGCTGTCAGCTCAGCGCCGGTCCCGGCTGTCAGCTCAGCGCCGGTCTCGGCGACGGGTGACATTGGGGTCGGCACCGGGCGGGTAGGCGGTGTCGCCGACCAGCGTCTCGACCTCGATCGCCACCGCGACATCGGCTTCCTCGGGGAAGCGGGCGCCCACCTCGGCGTCGCCGGGCACGAACGCCAGGGCGAGGTCACCGTCGGGGGAGACGGACGTGACCGTGACGCGGCGGCGGCCCTCGCCGGACTCCCATCCGGACGCGATATCACCGTGCACACGTACCTTTGCCAGCCGGCGCCGCGGACGGCCGAGCATCCACATCCGCGCGACCGCCTCCTGGCCCGGATAACAGCCCTTCGCGAGATGGACGTGGGTGGGCAGCAGGCCGAGTTCTTCGGGCAGGTGCGGTGCGGCCACCTCGACGCCCCAGGCAGGCAGACCGGCTGCGATGCGCCAGCGTTCGGCGTCGGTCGCGTCCCCACGGGTGGCGCCGACCTCGAGCAGTGCCGCGACCGCGTCGTCGACCGCACCGGACGGGCCGACGATGTCGACCCCGCCGTCACGGCCGACGACCAGGACGTCACCCCCGGGGTGGCAGCGGCCGGGCCGGGCACGCACGCCTGCGGCACCGGCCACGGCGCCGTCGTGGTCGTCACGCAGCGCCACCGCCACATGGTCGATGGCCGCGAACTTCGCGTCGAGCAGGAAGGTACGGCCGCCGAGATGATCCACCACCGTCTGCTCCAGCCCCGACGGCACCAGCAGGGCCAGGCGGTCTGGGAGCACGGCGACGTCGAACATCGCGACCGGCGCGCCATGGACGTCGAGGTAGAGCGCGCCGTGCACCGTGCCGGGCTGGGCCGAGGCGAGTGCCTGCGTGGTGACGTCCTCGAGGTAGCGCACGCGGTCGTCGCCCGTCACCTCGATGCGGTGCAGGTCGAGCGGGAACACGATCGCCACGTGGGGTCCTCGGTCGGAGGCGGCAACGGATCAACGCCCCCGAGGCTACGACCCTTCCGCCGGCGGGGCCGCGTGCGCGGAGGCGAAGCCGAGCACGCACGGCGCGAGGCGTCAGCCGAGGAGGATGTCGCCGGTGGCGCGGAGGCGAAGCCGAGCACGCACGGCGCCCGAGGCGTCAGCCGAGGAGAATCCTGCTGATGAGCAGTTCCTGGATCTCGGTGGTGCCGCCGCCGATCGTGGCCAGCTTGGCGTCACGCAGCGAGCGCTCGACGTGGAACTCGTCGACGTAACCCCAGCCGCCGTGGATCTGCACGGCGTCCAGCGCCGACTCCACCGCCGCCTCACCGACGTAGGCCTTGGCCATCGACGCCTCGATCTGGTGATCGAGGCCGTTGTCCTTGAGCCACGCGGCCTGGCGCTGCAGGTTGCGGGCGTTCTCGAGTCGGATGCGCATCTGGGCCAGCTTGTGCTGGATGGCGCCGAACTTCCCGATCGGCTTGCCGAACGCCTCGCGCTCCCTGGCGTAGCGGACGCACTCGTCGAGGTCGCGGTGCATCCCGCCGACGGCGCTGGCGATCATGCAGGTGCGTTCCCAGTCGAAGCACTCGAACCCGACGGCCCACAGCGCCGTGCCGGGCTGGCCGAGGATGGCCGACTCGGGAACCTCGACGTCGTTGAACGACAACTCGACTGTCGGGGAGGTCCGGTTGCCGAGCTTCTTGAGCTCCTTGGACACCGCGAAGCCGGCCCAGTCGGTCTCGACGAGGAACGCGGTGAAGGCCTGCCCGTCGGGGGCGTCCGGGTCGGTGCGTGCCACGACGGTGACCACGTCGGCGAGGCTGCCGTTGGTGATGAAGGTCTTGGTGCCGTTGAGCACGTAGGTGTCGCCCTCGCGGCGGGCGGCGGCCTTCATCCCGGCGGTGTCCGAGCCGGCCTCGGGCTCGGTGATCGCGAACGCACCGATGGTCTCGCCGCTGGCCATGCGGGGCAGCCACCGCTGCTTCTGCTCGTCGGTGCCGTGCAGCGCGATCGGCATGCACCCGATGGTGAGGTGCGCACCGAGCGACAGGTTGAGTCCCGCGTCACGTCCGCCGTACGCCAGCGCCTCCAGCGCCAGCCCGGTCGTGAGTACGTCGGCGCCCGAGCCGCCGTACTCCTCGGGCACCGGCAGGCCGGCCAGGCCGAACGCGGCGACCTCACGCCAGACCTCGGGGTCCCAGCGTCCGGCGCGGTCACGCTCGAGCACACCGGGTTCGACGTGCTCGGCGGCGAAGGCGCGCACGCTGGCAGCGAACGTCTCCTGCTCCTCGGACAGACGCAGGTCCACGGACCCTCCCGGCATCGCGGCGAGGCGGCAGCCTGCCACGACCCCGCATGGAACGCCAAGCCCGAAATCGTTCCGCAGTGTGCCCGCCAGCTCAGGTGGCCAGGCGGCACGGTCAGGCGGCGACGTCGTCGTCGAGCGGGGTCCCGTCGTCGAGCACGCGGCGGAGATCCGCCAGTTGTGGCACACCGCTGGTGCGCGCGAGCACGCGCCCGGCGTCGTCGACGAGGAACAGCGTCGGCACCCGCATGACCTTGTGCTCGGCGGCGAGGTCGAGGTGGTCGGCCGCGTCGGCGTAGACCCAGGCGACGTCGCCGCGCTCTGCCTGCAGATCGCGAAGGACCCGCTTGACCGCGGTGCACGGCGTGCAGGTCGGCGAGCCCAGCAGCACGGCACCGACGCCGCCGGACGGCACGGCGAGGCCGACCGCGTCGAGGTGGTCGGCGGCGAGCACGGCGCCGCCGTCGCCGGCCCGGACCCGACCGTCACGGCGTTGCCACCAGGCGCCGAAGGCGACCACCGCCGCGGTCAGGCCGACGACGAACACGAGGCGGAGCAGGAGGGGATCCATCAGGCGCCACTCGTTCCGGCGTGTTCACGCTTGCGACCACGCCCGCCGAGCAGGCGCTGGCCGGCGAGGTAGAGCTCGCAGCCGATGCAGATGCCCGAGGTGGCGAGCAGGGCGGACAGGGCGAAGACGACGCCGACGGCGATCCAGCCGGCCGTGGTCGCACCAGCCGCGAACAACGCCAACGCCACCGCGGCGACGGCGAGGCCACATGCCTGGGCGAATCGCGGCGGTGCCTCGGGCTCGGTCGCGGGCGGCGGACCGAGGTCGAGCCGTCGCTTGAGGAAACGGAACAGGTTGCCGTACGGCGACCAGGCCAACCCGGCGATCGACGCGACGGCGAACACCACGGCCTGCCAGGCGACCAGCGCGGTGCCGAGCCCGCCCTGCACGACCAGTGCGGTCGCGAGCACGACGCTGGTGATGGCGGCGCCGAAGCGGGGGCCGCGGACGTCGATCAGCAGGCGCCCGTCGGCGTCGCGTGCCAGTTCTCGTGTCATCGTCAACTCCAGATGGGACCGGTGGCCTTGCGCAGCAGCAGGCGGACGGCGGGACGACCCTTCACGTCGCGGGTACGGGCGACGTCGAGCAACTGGTGGCCGGCACGGTCCGCCCAGCGGGCGTAGGCGGCGGGGGCACCCTGGCCGTCGGTGAGCACCTCGAGGTGGTCACCGGGGCGCAGCGGCACGATGGCGCGCATCGCGGCGACGACGCCGCGCTGGTAGGTCTGGCCGCGGTTGTCGACGGTCGCGACGGGACTCGGCTGGGCACCGAGTCCGGCTTCGTCGAGTTCGGCGACGACGCGGCCACCGCTGGCGGTCACGGTCGCCGGCGCACCGGCGGCGGCCAGCGCGCCGCGCAGGAATCCCACGGCCAACGCATCGCCGACCTCACCGTCTACCTCGCCGATGATGCGCAGGCCGACCTCGAGGCCCTGCACGGCGAGCTTCTCGTCCGCCACGTCGGCGATCCGCGCCTCGGGGAAGGCCGCGCGCAACGCCTCGACGGCGATGACGGCGGCGGCCTCGAAGTCGCGGGTGTCCGCGCGCCCGCCCGTGGCGGCGACCAGCTTGCGACCCTGCTGTTCGGCGAGCAGTTCGAGCTTGGCGCGGTGCTCGGCCAGCCCGGCGATGAGTTGCACGATGGTGTGGACGGCGAGTTGGCTGCCGGGCGGGATCTGGACGTCGCGACCGGGGGCGGCCTGTTCGCGGGCGACGTAGACCTTCGCCGGGCGGCCGCCGCCGGGATGCTTGCGGCGGGCGGTGACGACCAGGCCGACGTCGGCGAGGTGGTCGAGGTGGTTGCGCGCGACGTTCGGATGCAGGCCGAACATCTCGGCGACCTCGCGAGCCGCGAGCGGCTGTCCCTCGGTGCGCAGCCGCCGGTAGATGCCGGCCCGCGTCGGCACCGCCAGCGCCCGCGCCACCGCGGCGTCGTCGGCGCCCCCGGGCAGCGGCAGACCGTCGCCCGAGGGCGACGGCACGGCGGCGAGCGCGGAGGCCACGGACACGGATCCTCAGGACGGCGGACGGACGAGACGGGATCGCACATGGTGGGCACCTGCGTCGCATCCAGCGTGCCCGGCAAGTGCAAACAGTGCAAACCAACCCGCGACCCAGGGTGTCCCCGGGGCTATCGCGCGGCGGGAAACCGCTCGCCGCGCAGGCCGGCGGTCAACGCCGCGCTCAACGCGGCGACGAACGGTGGCGCCAGTCCGTCCTCGGCGTGGCCGAAACCGATCGGCTCCCGCCACACGGTGACCGGACCCGCCGCGGCGGCTGCCAGGGCCTCGGCCTCGACGATCGGGAAGTAGGCGTCGTCCTCGCCGTGCACGACCAGCCACGGCACGGTCACCTTCCGGGCCATGTCGGCGGGATGCGGCGGGTCACGCCACAAATGCGGCGACGCCAACGTCACCCCAAGCCCGGCACGGAGGGCGGCGCGCCGGAGCGGGCTGTGCCAGACCGCGTGCAGGCGCTGCAGCGGTTGGGTCGGTGGTGGCCGGTGGAACCAGGCCGGCGCCGAGATCGTGGCCAGCACGTCGATCCCGGCGTCGGGCACGGTCGTGGCGTGGATGGCGGCCGTGCCGCCCATGGACAACCCGAGCAGGGCCACCCGCCGGTAGCCGTAGGCACGTAGCCAACGCAGGCCCGCCCGCACGTCCTCGACCTCGAGGTCCCCCCAGGTGCACTTGCCGCCGGAGCCGCCGTGGCCGCGCAGGTCGAGGGCCAGCACGCCGCAGACCTGGGAGAGGTCATCCGCCAGGCGCGCGTACGCGGGCTTGCGCCGGTTGGCGGCGAACCCGTGCAGCAGCAGCACGGCGCCCGGCGCGTCCGCGGGGCCGGCCAGGTGCGTGCCGGCGAGCGGCGTGCCGTCGGCGGCGACCAGGCGGGTGTGGCTGTGCAACGCGGCATGCCGACCGAGCACGCCGCGGGCCTCGAGATAGCGCCGCAACGGGCCGCGTCGCGGCGGCCACGTCGCGGCGGGCGGCGTCGGATCCAGCGACCCTCGGGAGGTGGTGGCTGGACGGCGGGGCACGGGATCTGGCATCCTGCCAACGTAACGCCCCGGCAACGACGCCGAACCCATGTGTTCGTCGTGCGCCGGGGCGTCGCGTGTTTTCCGAGGAGGCCCGCATGCACCTGCTGGTGCTCACCGACCGCTCCGGCGGCGGCAAGTCGCTCCTCCCCGCCCTGGAGTACCTCGACCACACGCTCCAGGACGCGCCGCTCGACTCGACCTCGCTGTTCGGGCTGACCAGTTGCGACCTCGTGCTGGTCGACGCCACGCAGGACCTGCGGGCGGCCACCGGAGCCTGCCGGGCGGCGTCGGTCCACGAGTTGCGCAAGCCCGTGGTCGTGGTCATGAGCGAGGGTGGCCTGGCCGCACTCAAGGTCACCTGGGGGTTCGACGACTGGCTGCTGCCGTTCGCCTCGCCGGCCGAGATCGAGACCCGTTTGCGTGTCGCCAACGAGCGCGTGGTGGCCGAGCGGCCTGCCCGCGCCGCCAACGTCGGCGACCTGGTCGTGGACGAGGACAGCTACCAGGTCCGCCTGCGCGGCGTCCCGCTCGACCTGACGTTCAAGGAGTTCGAACTGCTCAAGGCGTTGGCCAGCGCCCCGAACCGGGTGTTCACGCGCGACCTGCTGCTGCAGGACGTGTGGGGCTACGACTACTACGGCGGCTCACGCACCGTCGACGTCCACGTACGGCGGCTGCGGGCCAAGCTCGGACCCGAGTACGAGTCGATGATCGTGACCGTGCGCGGCGTCGGCTACAAGCTGGTCCCGCCGGGGCAGCGCACCGAACGCGGCGAGGAAGAGCCCGAGGCCTGACCGTCACTTGAGGTCGATGCCGAACGCGACGTCGTACCAGCGGGTGGTGAACCCGTTGCGTTCGTAGAGGCGGACGGCGCGCTCGTTGGCGCGGTCGACCCACAGGACCACCTCGGTGCAGCCGACCTCGCGGAGGTGGAGCAACCCGGCGCTCAGCAGCGCGGCGCCGAGCCCTGCGCCCTGCGCGTGCGGGGCGATGGCGAGGTTGTAGACCTCCCCCTGTCTCGGCGTGCGGCGCTTCAGCCAGTGCAGGCCGCCGATGCGGCCGGCCGGTCCCTCCGCCACGAGCAGGTCCTCGGCGCGGTACCAGTCGTAGGCCTGCCGCTGTCGCAGTTGCGCCACCGTCCAGCCGGCGTCGTCGGTGTCGGCGTAGGCCGAGGCGAGCACCTCGACCACACCCTCGTCGTCGCTCGGCACTTGCGAGGGACGGATCGTCCACCCTGCCGCGGGCGGGACCACCTCGAGGTCGCCGGGCAGAGCGCGACCGAGCACGCCGAGGCGGCGGTCCACCGCGAAACCGGCCCGCTCTGCCGCGGCGTGCTCCACCTCGCCGACCTGTCGCACCCAGACCTGCAGGTGCGATGCGCCTCCGTCGCGAGCAGCGTCGCTCAGCGAACGCAACAGTGCTTCGAGAACGGCCGCCGGGTCCTGTGCGTCGAGGGTGGCGGCCGCGTCGCCGGACGCAACGCCGTCGTCGCCGAGCAACAGCCCTGCGTAGCCGACGTCCTCGGCGTCGCTGCGGGCGACCAGTGGCGTCCACGCTGCGGTGCGCTCCCCGGATCGGGCGTACCGGCGCAGTCGTTCGAGTTCGGCCTCGTCGATCACCGACGCGCCACGGACCGCCTCGTCGGCCTCGACGACGGCCAGGGCGTTGGCGGCGTGCTCGGGTGGCAGGGGCGTGACGGCGATCGGCATCGAAGGGCTCCGGGACCGGCAGGGCAACGGTCAGTTCGTGGGTCGGTTCGTCGGTCGGCCTGCGCGCGCACGGTAGGGTCGCAACCCGCCGGTTGGCACCCGCGCGGGACGGCCGGTATCGTTCCCGCGCGCTGCACGGTCGTCGCAGCCTGCCAGCAGGGGCCGCTAGCTCAACTGGCAGAGCATCGGACTTTTAATCCGCTGGTTGCAGGTTCGAGTCCTGCGCGGCCCACGTGCAATGTCCACAGGGACCTGTGGAGCAGTTTGGAGTGCTCGCCACCCTGTCAAGGTGGAGGTCGCGGGTTCAAATCCCGTCAGGTCCGCTCACGGCCGGTCTCACGACCGGCCGTGCTGCATCACCGGGCAACCGAGGATGCAGGGCGTAGCGTCAGGCTCTAGCCTCGATGCGCCTGGTCAGGTAGCTCAGTTGGTAGAGCACACGACTGAAAATCGTGGTGTCGGCGGTTCGACCCCGCCCCTGACCACCATCGAAATCGGCCTCGCAGACCCATCTGCGAGGCCGTTTCGCTATTCGGGCCATTTGTTGTCCACAGCCCCGCGTGACAAATCCATGACAAATCCAACTGGGCCGACGTAGCGTCGCTGACGACCTGCTGCCTAGCTGGAGCACCCAGATGAGCGTCGACCGGCTCCCCTCAGGGCGCTTTCGCGCGCGACTCACCATCAACGGTGGCAAGCACGCCGCCACCTTCGCGACCCGCCAGGAGGCCGAGCAGTGGGAGATCCTCACGCGCGCCCAGGCGATCACCGGGTCACTGCCTGCTCGCGTGACGGTCGGTGAGTACGCCGGCCGCTGGCTTCTCGGGTATCGGACCGCGCCGCGAAACACGCGGGTGTTCCACGAGACGAACGTCAAGCACATCGTCGCGGCGCTCGGGCCGTTCGCCATCGCCCGGGTCACGCCATCGGACATCACCAGGTTGGTCAACACCCTGATCGACTCCAAGACGCCGGCGCTCGCGGAGCGGGTCTACCGGACTGCTTCGGCGCTGTTTGCATCAGCGGCAGCCGACGGTCTCTGCCCCGCAGGTTCGCCCGTTCGCTCCAAGCGCCATCGGCCGCGACGTCAGCGCAGTGAACATGCCGTGCTGGAGCGGGCACAGGCGCGACAGGTGCTGCTGCAACTCGCCGGATGGCAACGCGACACTGCGCTCATCCAGCTCGGACTCGGGGCGCGCTACGGGGAGATTGCCGGCCTCACGCCGTACGACATCGACCTGGGCCGTGGGCTGGTGCACATCCGTCGGCGCTACTCCGCACACGGCAACACCGTGCGCGCTACCAAGGACCACCGCCACCGCACCCTCGACATCCCGCAGATACTGCGCTCGCCACTTGAGAGACTCGTACGCGAGGCCGGCGAGCCTCCGCCGCTCCCCGAGCTTGCGGATCGCG
>JAGXST010000050.1 GCA_018335555.1 Actinomycetota bacterium
GCGGACCGGCTCGACCCCGCGATGCTGCGGCCCGGGCGCTTCGACCGCAAGCTCACCTTCGAGCCGCCCGCGCGCGCGGCCCGCCGCGAGTTGGTCGACCACTTCCTCGACCGCAAGGCCCACGCCGAGGAACTGGCCGGGGACGAACTGCGCGACGCACTGGCCGGGCAGACCTTCGGCTACACGCCCGTGATGATCGAGCATCTGCTCGACGAGGCGCTGCTCAATGCCCTGCGTGACGGCCGGGACGCCATGAGCTGGCGCGACGTGCAGTCGGCCCGGCTCAACGAGGAGGTCGGGCTCAAGAACCCGGTCGCCTACACGGCACACGAGCGCCGCGTCGTCGCCACCCACGAGGCGGGCCACGCCACGATCGCGTTCCTCACCGGCAAGCGGAAGCTCGAAGTGCTCTCGATCGTGAAGCGGTCAGGGTCGCTGGGCCTGCTCGCGCACGGCGACCTGGACGAGGTCTACACGCGCTCGCGCAGCGAACTGCACGCGCTGGTCGACATCGCGATGGGCGGGATGGCTGCCGAGGAGTTGCACTTCGGCGAGTCCTCGACCGGTCCGAGCGGCGACCTGCAGGCCGCGACCCGGGTCGCGTGCGAGGCGGTCGGTGCCGCGGGTATGGGCGGCAGCCTGGTGTCGCTGGCCGCCGTCGAGAACGGGCCGTTGGGTGACACCAACCTCGTCGGGCGCACCCTCGCCGACCCGAACACCCGTCCCGAGGTCGACCGCATGCTGGCGGTCTCCAAGGCGCGGGTCCGTGCGCTGCTCGACGCGAACCGTCACATCCTCGAGGCCCTGCGCGACGCCCTGCTCGAGCGCGAGGAACTGATCGGCGACGAGATCCTGGAGGTAGCCCGGGCCGCGGGCCCGCCGGTCACCGACGGGCTCGAGGTCGAGCGCCGCGGCTACGACCGTCGTCGCACCGATCACCTCGACGGCGACGCCGCCGACGTGCCATGGCTCGCCGACCCGACGGCTACTCGGGCGGCAGGTTCGACAGCAGGCGGCTGAACACGCCCTCGAGGGTCTGCGTGGCGTAGGCGTGGTCCGGGCTGCTGGTGGTCATCACGGCCAGCGCGACACGGGTGCCGCCCGGCGTGGAGGGATCCGGGGGAGAAGGGGCGTGTTCGAGCATGACGACCTGGTGGTCGACGGCGCCGCTGCCCGAGCCCCAGCCTCCCTTGAAGTGCTGGGTCCAACCCGGTGTGGCGACCTGCCCGATGCCCCAGCGCTGCGACGAGTGGACCTTCGTGAGCAGGTCCAGCGCGTAGGCCCGGTGCCGTTGCGGGATGTGGTCGTCGACCTCGAGCATGAACGCCACCTGGTCGCGCGCCGAGGTGCGGGTCATGCCCCAGGGGCGGGTGTAGGAGAAGTCGCGCATACCGGCCCGCTCGGCGAGGGCGTTCATCTTCGCGGGGCCGACCTTGTTCGCGATCTGGGTGGCCGGGTCGTTGGCGCTGCTGCGGATCATCGGTTCGAGCAGGTCGCGGTCGGACTGCGTCAGTGCCCGGCCGCGCACGTCGGGTTCGTCGAGGTAGGCGACCAGGAACATCACCTTCAGCACGCTGGCTGCCGGGACGGTCGTCGACGCCCGGTGGCCGACCATCGCACCGTCGGTGCCGATCACGGCGAAGCTCACCGAGCCTTGCCGCGCGTTCGCGTAGGCGACGGCGGCGTCGAGGTCGGGGGTCCACTCGGGGGAGGGACACTCAGCCGCCCCTCTGCGATCACCGGTCGCGCCGGCGTCGATGGCTTCGAACACCTCGATGGCGCGTACGAGCATGCTGGCGGCCTGTTGCCGCTGGAGGCCGCCGAGCGGGGTGTAGCGGCCGCGCCCGTCCCCGCACGGGTAGCGGGTGCCGTCGACCAGGCCGTACTCGAATCCGGCGTCGATCGCGGCCCTGTGGACACCGCCGGCGTCCACGAAGTAGGGGCCGGCGGCAGGGGAGAGATCACGGCCGGTCGACCATTCCGCCGCACGGTGCAGCAGCGAGGCGGCCTGGTCACGCCGCAGGTTGCGCCAGGGTACGAACTCGGTCGTCGTGACACCCTCGACCACGCCGACCTGCGCCAGTTCGTGTATCGCCGCATCGAACGGATGCGCCTCCGGTACGTCGGTGAAGCGCGGTTCGCGTCGTTGTGCCAGTCGATCGCCGTCGCCGATCACGTCGAGCACGCCCCGCAGCATCGCGGTGAACTGGCCACGATCGACCGCTTCGGCGGGAGCGAACACGGTGCCGCCCTCGCCGTCGCCACGACCACGGACGATGCCGAGGTGCACGAGGCAGTCGACCGCGTCGCGATGCACGGTCGAGATCGCGGCCCGGTCGGCGAACGCCGCCTCCGGCGCATCCGCGCAGGCGGCAGGCAGTGCGAGCGCAGGTCCGACCGGGACGAGCGCGGCGACCACGAGTCCCGCGGCGAGCATCGCACCGATCAGCCTGCTGCGCATCATGCACCCCCCTCGTCGACCGGGGAGGCTACCGCTGGCGCGGTTGACGGTGGAGGGCGTCAGCCGCGCCTCGCCTGCGGTCGGGCACTGATGCTCGGAGGGTCGAAGTCGGTGTTGTCGACGACGAAGGTGGCGCGCTCGCGCGGTCGGCAGGCAGCGAGGTAGAGCCGCTGGCCCTGGACGTAGCGATGGTTGGCCGGCGCCGCCGGATCCGGCTCGCCGTATCCGCGGGCGGCGCCGCGGGGGATCGACACCTCGAACGGCACGTCGAGCCACACCGACAGGTCCCAGGCGTCGGCCAGTTCGTCGCGGTGCAGGAAGATGCCGTCGACGAGCAGCACGGCCGGCTCGGCGACCACCTCGACCGCGGCATCGACGGCGACCTCCCGATGTACGTCGTGAATCGCGCGGACGATCCGGCGGTCGCCGCCCGGCCCGAGCGGGTCGAGCAGCAGGCGACGCATCGCCGGGTAGTCGTACGAGTCGAGGAAGAAGCCCTCGGGGGAGTGGCGGCCACGCCGGTGGCGCTCCCGGGCCGGGCGGTGGAAGCCGTCGACCGATGCCCGCACGGTCCGGACACCGCGGTAGCCGAGTAGCTCGGCGAGTTCGTCGGCGAGGTGGGTCTTGCCCGCCCCGTCGACCCCGTCGATCCCCACCCGCACGATCCCGCGGCCGTGTCGCCTCCCGATCGCCCCGGCGATCTCGTCGAGGACCGCGCGCCGGGCCGGGGTGCTCAGGACGCTTCCGGCACCGTCACGAAGTCGATCAGTTCCTCGACCGCCCGGATCAGTGACCGGTCGAGGTCACGCCAGGTCGTCACCGAGGTGCGGATCCGTCGCCACAGCTCCTGGTGGTCGGGGAACCCGAGCCGGGTCGCGACGCCGCTCTTCCAGTCCTCGCCCCGCGGCACCTGGGGCCACGCCTCGATCCCGATCACCTCGGGGCGCACCGCCTGCCACACGTCGACGAAAGGGTGGCCGGTCACCAGCACGTCGGGGTGACGAACCGTCGCAGCGATCCTCGACTCCTTCGTTCCGCCGACGAGGTGGTCGAGCAGGATGCCGAGGCGGCGCTGCGGCCCCGGCGCGAAGTCACGCACGACCGCCTCGAGGTCGTCGGCACCGTGCAGCACGTCGACCACCACGCCTTCGACGCGCAGGTCGTGGCCCCAGACCTGTTCCACCAGTTCGGCGTCGTGGACCCCCTCGACCAGGATCCGGCTGGCGCGGGCGACGCGGGCACGGTGGTCGGCGACCGTCACCGACCCGCTGTTGGACACCGGCGCGGGTCGTGGCGCCGGTGCCGCACGCTCAGGGCGCACCAGCCGGACCTGCCGGTCGTCGACGTGGAACAGCCCGGGCTCGAGCGAGAACCGTCGTTCACGTCCGCGCCGGTCACGCAGCACGACCTCGCGGGTGCTCGCCCCGACCACCTCGCCGACGAAGCCGCCGTCGGCCTCGACGACCAGGCCGCGGCGGACCTCGACGGTCGGGATCACGCGCCGGTGGGCGCGCGGGTCGGCGAGGACGTCGTCGCCATAGCGGTCAGCCATCGCTCACACCGCCGGCGCCGTCTGCGGCGCGACGACCTCCTCGAGCGCGCCGGTCTCGACGTCGAACAGGTAGGCGGCCAACGCGAACCCGTCCGGTCGGTCCGGCCAGGCCAGCAGTCGTTCGGCGTCGTCGCGCAGGGCCTGGCGCGGGTCGGTGAAGGTGTGCCAGTCCCGGCTGGCCGGCGCCCGACCCATGGTTGCCGCAAGTCGGTCGTCGATGGTGCCTTCGGGGTCGAAGACCCCGCAGTTGGTGTGGGCGATCAACGCCAACGACCGGGTGTCGAGCAGGTGCGTCGACAGTGCGAGCGACCGCAGTGCATCGTCGGTCACCCGGGCCCCTGCGTTACGGATCACGTGGGCCTCACCGAGTTCGAGTCCGAGGACCGCGAACACGTCGATGCGCGAGTCCATGCAGGTCAGCACGGCCAGACGGCGCGACGGCCGCACCGGGACCATGTGGTGACCACCGTCGCGGACGTAGGCGGTGTTCGCGTCGGCCAGTTCGTCGAAGATCGTCAGCTCCATCGCGTCCCCGCTCATGCTTCGGCGTCACGCCCGCGGGCGGCCAGGGTGCGCACGAGGGTGTCGCGCTGCTCGAGCAGGACCCGGCGCAACGGCCGTTGCAGGTCGTTGCTTCCGAGCATGCGGTCGACCTGGGCGAGCAGGTCCTCGGACGCGGCCCAGTGGGGGAACATGCCCTGGGAGAACTCGAGCGCCCAGTCCAGTGACCGTTCACGCCACACCGGGACGAGGTCCTCGAAGTAGCGCGAGGTGAACGGGGCCAGCAGCTCGGTCTGGTCGAGCTGGTTGAAGCCGCCCCAGACGTGGCGCGACACCGTGTGCGACAGCGTGGTGTCCTCGAGCAGCCGCGACCAGGCGGCTTCCTTCGCGCGTACGTCGGGCCGGATCGCCCTGGCGGTCGCCGCGTGACGCTGGCCGAGATCGGTGTCGTCGCGCGCGAGTTCGGCCGCGATACGGTCCTCGTCGACCTCGCCGGCGCGTGCCAGGCACGTCACCAGGTGCCAGCGCAGATCGGTGTCGAGCTCGACCCCCTCGAAGGTCAACTCGCCGGCGAGCAAGCGGCCGACGTCGGTGAGCTGGCCGCGGTCGGCGCGGGCCGTCATGGCCCAGTGGCGCAGAACCGCGAGCTGGTGGTCGCC
>JAGXST010000051.1 GCA_018335555.1 Actinomycetota bacterium
TGCCGTCGCGCTCGCCGTCGATGATCCGCCGGGCGAGCCGTTCCTCGAGCGGTAGCGAGGACAGTTCGCTCGCCGACATCGCGGTCTCGACCGCGCCCTCGAACAGGGCCATGAAGCGGTGCAGCGGGTCGTACTTCGCGTCGGCCGTCCCACCGAGCCCGTCGGTCCCCCGCCGGTCGTGGATCAGGTCGAGTGCGACCTGCACCTGTTCGTCGGGGATGCGGTGCAGCGGCAGGATCTTGCCCGGGTGCACGATCGCGGAGTCGAGGCCGCGGTCCATCGCCTCCTTGAGGAACACCGAGTTGAGGACCTGGCGGGCGGCCGGGGACAGGCCGAACGAGACGTTGGACACGCCCAGGGTGGTGAAGCAGCCCGGGATGCGCGCCTTGACCCGTTCGATCGCGGTGATCGTCTCGAGCGCGTCACGGCGCAGATCGTCCTGGCCGGAGCCGAGCGGGAAGGTGAGGCAGTCGAAGATCAGGTCGTGCGCCTCGAGGCCGTACTCGTCGATCGCGATCCGGGCGATCCGCTCGCACACGTCGACCTTCCAGTCGGCCGTGCGTGCCTGGCCCTCCTCGTCGATGGCGAGCACCACCACCGCCGCCCCGTAGCGCTTGGCCAGCGGCAGCAGGCGGTCGACCTTGTTGCGGCCGTCCTCGAGGTTGACGGAGTTGATCACGGCCCGGCCGCCCAGCCTGACCAGCGCCGCCTCGACGATGTCGATCTCGGTCGAGTCGATCACCAGCGGCAGCGTCGACTGGGTCGCGTAGCGGTCGACGATCTCGATCATGTCAGGCACACCGTCGCGGCCGACGTAGTCCACGCACACGTCCAGCACGTGTGCGCCCTCGCGGGTCTGCGACTTGGCCAGCTGCACCGTCGCGTCCCAGTCCTCGGCCAGCAGCAGTTCCCGGAACGCCTTGGAACCGTTGGCGTTGGCACGCTCGCCGATGGCGAGGAACGCGTTGTCCTGCTCGAGGGCCGCCGCGGCGTACAGCGACGCCAGCGCCGGCCGCCACTCGACTTGAATTGCGCCGTGCGTGCTCGGCTGCGCCTCCGCGCCTCCGGCGACCGCCATGTCAGCCTGCTCAGGAGCGGTGAGCGCGCCGGCGGCGCCCGGACGCACGTAGGCCGGGCGGTCCAGCACCCGGCGGCGGGGCGTGATGCCATCGACCGCTGCGACGACGGCCGCGAGGTGGTCCGGGGTCGTGCCGCAGCAGCCGCCGACGATGTTGACGCCGAGTTCGGTGACGAACTCGCGCTGGGCGGCCGCCAAGCCGTCGGGTCCGAGCGGATAGACCGTGCGGCCATCGTCGAGGTGGGGGATCCCCGCGTTCGGGATGACGCTGATCGGCAGCCGAGAGTGCCGCGAGAGCGTGCGGACGTGTTCACGCATGTCCTCGGGGCCGGTCGCGCAGTTCATGCCCAGCACGTCGATGGCCAACGGGTCCAGGGCAGCGATGGCCGCCAGGGGCTCGGTGCCCAGCAGCATCGTGTTGATGTCCTTCTCGACCGTGAACTGCACCATCAGCGGCACCCGCGCGCCGCGTTCGACGAAGACGTCGTTGGCCGCGGCGACGGCGGCCTTGATCTGCAGCAGGTCGAACGAGGTCTCGACGAGCAGGATGTCGGCGCCGCCCTCGAGCAGCCCCCGGACCTGACGTCGGTAGCCGTCCTCCATCTCGGCCAGGTCGATGAAGTCCTTCGTCGTCGCGGGGTCCTTGCCCAGCGACAGCGTCGGCGCGCGCGTTCCCGGCCCGATCGCGCCGACGACCCAGCGCGGACGTTCGGGCGTGGCGAACTCGTCGGCGACGTCGCGGGCGATCCGTGCGGCCAGGCGGTTGAGGTCCTCGGTGTCGTCGCCGAGCCCGTACTCGTCGAGCACCCACGGTGCGCCGCCGAACGTGTTGGCCTGGATCGCGTCGACCCCGACCTCGAGGAAGGCCCGGTGAATGCCGGCGACCACGTCGGGGCGCGAGCGCACCAGCACCTCGTTGCAGCCGTCGAGGTCGTCGCCGCCGAAGTCGGCCGCGGTCAGGTCGGCGTCCTGCAGCATCGTTCCCATGGCGCCGTCGAACACGACGATGCGCTCGCGCAGGGCGGCGAGGAACGGATGCGCGGACAGCGGTGGCAGCGTGGCGGTGGTCATGACCCGGGAGCGTACGGCGATTGCGGGCGGAGCTCGACTGCGGCAGGGACAAACGACCTCTGCCCGGCCGGTAGCGTGGCGGTCATGTTCCGTCGCAAGCCCGACCTGCCCGCCACCCATCACGCCGCGTGGTGGGCGTTCCTCGACTGCGCCGAGGTGATCGAGGGCGGCCGCCGCGTGTTGCTCGGCACGTTGCCGACGGGGCGGGTCGAACCGGCCCCGGTCGCCGTCGGCACCGATGCGGTCCGCCAGGCCGTGACCGACGCGCGCACCTGGATGCCGGGCTGGCACCTCGACGAACTCGAGCACGAGTGGCAGGACTGCGCGCGTGCCCTCGACGAGGCCGAGGCCGGCGCGGACGAGGTCGACGAGGTCGCCGCCTCCACGCGCGAGCTCGAGGAGCTGCTCGAGGCGTGCCAGTCGGTGATCGACCCGCTCGACACGTTCGCCGACGCCGAGCGCGCCTTCCGCCGTCGCTGGCGACTGCCCCGCGAGCGGGCCTGACCGCACGGTGTGCGAGGATGCCGACTCCGTCCGTCCGCGCCCGCGAGGTCGACCGATGCCCGGACCCGAGCCGATGACCTATGCCGACGCCGGCGTCGACCTCGATGCCGCCGACCGCAGTGTCGAACTGATCGGTGCCGCGGTGCGGCGCACGTTGCGGCCCGAGGTGCTCGGCGGCATCGGCGGCTTCGGCGGCCTGTTCGAACTCGACGTGAAGCGCTACCGCCACCCGGTGCTGGTGTCGGGCACCGATGGTGTCGGTACCAAGGTCGACTACGCCCGCCGGCTGGACCGGTTGGACACGATCGGGATCGACCTCGTCGCCATGGTGGTCGACGACCTCGTCGTGTCCGGCGCCGAGCCGCTGTTCTTCAACGACTACATCTCGGTCGGGCGGCTCGACCCCGACCGGGTGGCGGCCATCGTCAGCGGTATCGCCGACGGCTGTGTGCTGGCGGGCTGCGCGTTGGTCGGCGGCGAGACCGCCGAGCACCCCGGCCTGCTCGCCGACGACGAGTTCGACCTCGCCGGTTTCGGTGTCGCCGTGGTCGAACGCGACGAGATCCTCGGACCCGACCGTGTTCGCCCTGGCGACGTGCTGATCGGCATGGCGTCGTCGGGCCTGCACAGCAACGGCTACAGCCTGGTGCGAAGAATCGTGGGTGAGCGTGACCTGCAGCAGGCCCACGGCCTCTCCCGGTCGCTGGCCGACGAACTGCTCGAGCCGACCGCCGTCTATGCCGGCGCCTGTCTCGCTCTGCGCGACGAGGTCGAACTGCATGCGCTGTGTCACGTGACGGGCGGAGGTCTGCCGGGCAACCTGCCACGGGTCCTGCCCGACGGCCTCTCGGCCACCGTCGACACCGAGACGTGGCGGTGGCCCGAGATCTTCGACTGGCTCCGAACCGAAGGGCCCGTCGTCGACGCCGAGATGTGGCGTGCCTTCAACTGCGGCGTCGGCATGGCCGCCGTGGCCCCCCCGGACGCCGCCGACGCAGCCGTCGAGGTGCTGCGCGAGCACGGCGTCGACGCCTGGATCCTGGGCGGGGTCGTACCGTCGACGCCCGACGCGCCGCGCGTCCGGCTCGCCGGCGCCTGAGAGCGGCCGACGAGCGGACGGGTCGGTCTGTCAGCCGGTCACGGCAGCCAGAAGCGGCGCAGTCCGCCGACGGTGGCCATGCGGCGTTCGGCCACGGTGACGGCGGCCCGTTCGGTGGAGACGCGCTGTTCCCGCGATTCGGCGATGATCTCGTGCAGCGTGCGCGGAATCGCGTCTGCGCGGCGGTGGGCCCGCGCCTCGGAGTAGCCGCCCGGCTCGAGCTCGTCCGCGACGTTGATGACGCCGCCGGCGTTCACGACGAAGTCGGGGGCGTAGAGGATGTCGCGCTCGGCCAACCGGTCGCCGTCATCCTCGGTGGCGAGCTGGTTGTTCGCGCCGCCGCAGACGACCCGGGCCTGCAGTGCCGCGACCGTCGGCTCGTCGAGCACCGCGCCGAGCGCATTCGGTGAGGCGATGTCCGCGTCGACGAGCAGGACGTCCTCGACATCGACGACCTCGACGCCCGGTAGCGAGGCAACCCGGTCGCAGGCGGCCTCCGAGACGTCGGCGGCACTGACCTTCGCGCCCTCCTCGACGAGGTGGCCGACCAGCCGTGCCCCCACCTTGCCCAGGCCCTGGACGGCGATGTGACGACCGCCGAGTTCGTCGGTGCCGAACGCGGCCTGCGCGGCGGCCTTCATGCCGAGGTAGACCCCGTAGGCGGTCAACACGCCGGAATCCCCCGACCCGCCGTGCTGCTGGTCCGCACCGGTCGCCCAGCGCGTCTCGCGCTTGATCACCGCCATGTCGTCCGGCGTCGTCCCGACGTCGCAGGCCGTCACGTAGCGGCCGCCCAGTGACTCGATCATGCGGCCGTAGGCGCGCAGCAGTGCTTCGCTGCGCAGCGTCGCGGGGTCCCCGATGATGACCGCCTTGCCGCCGCCGAGGTCGAGCCCGGCACAGGCAGCCTTGTACGACATCGCCCGCGACAGGCGCAGGACGTCGGTGAGTGCCTCGTCCTCCGAGGCGTACGGATAGAAACGTGTGCCGCCGAGCGCGGGTCCGAGGCGGGTCGAGTGCAACGCGATGATGCACTTCAGGCCGGTCTCGTCGTCGCTGCCGAAGACCACCTGCTCGTGGCCCTTGAAGCGGGCGAAGGGTCCCTTCACCA
>JAGXST010000052.1 GCA_018335555.1 Actinomycetota bacterium
GTCCCGCTGCGCTCGGTGGCGTGCTGGCGGTCCCGCCGATGGTCGCGTTCGCCGCACTCGGGGCGACCACGCCCGACGTCGATCCCGGGCTGCTGCTGTCCGGTGGCGAGACCGGGGCCGCCCTGGCACTCGCGCAGTGGGTGCTGCTGCCCCAGGTCGCGCTGACCGCTGTCGGGTTCCCGGGCATGGTCCTGCTCGGCCTCGCCGAGGCCGGCAGGTCCGGCCCCGCACCGTGGGCGCTCGCCGCCATGTGGTCGCTCACCATCTCCGCGGCGGCCGTCCGATGGTTGCAACGACGGCTGCGCCGCTCGCTCTGACGGGCTGCGCGTGACGGGCTGCAACCCGGACGCCCTCCCTGACGTCGGACCGCACAGCAGGGCCGATCCACGGCCCGCACGAGCACGAGTGACACGACATGCGCACCACCCACGCTGCGGTGCTGGCCGCGCTGCTGCTCGCCATCGCCGGCTGCGGCAGCGACGTCCCCACCGACCCCGACACGCCGACCAGTGACGTTGGCGCCGACCCCACGAGCGGTATGTGCGCTCCAGGGGTCACCGACTGTGTCGATGTCGACCTCGGCGCGGATGCCGACGCGTTCGAAACCGAGACCGAGCGCGAGACCGCAACGGCCATGCTCGGCCTCGCCGAGGACGAACTCGCGCCCGATGTCCGTGTCGGTCGCCGTGGCGATGAGCAGATGGCGCTGACCGAGGACTATGTGCTCGGGCGCAAGACCGTCGAGCTCGACGAGGACGACCAGGGCACCTACCGGGTCGTCAGTGTCGTCGTCGAACTGCCCGACGGGCCCGAGACCATCACGCCGTAGCGGTCACCAGCGGCCGTGGACGTGCTCGCGCACGCGGCGGTCGTAGACGTCGGCGATCGCGGCATCGACCTCGGCACCCAACGGCGACAACGACATGACCGCGGCGTTCGCCTGCGCCTGCTCCGGGTTGCGTGCGCCGGGGATCGCGACGGTGACACCACCTCGGTCGAGCAGCCAGCGCAGCGCCATCTGGGCGGGGGTGACCCCGTCAGGTGCCAGTGCTGCGAACTCGCGTGCCGCCTCGACCCCGACCTCGTAGGGCACCCCCGCGAAGGTCTCGCCGACATCGAACGCCTCGCCGTGGCGGTTGAAGTTGCGGTGGTCATCCGGCGCGAAGGTGGTGTCCTTGCCGTACTTGCCCGACAGCAGCCCACTGGCCAACGGCACACGGGCCAGGATGCCGACGTCCGAGGCGACCGCGCGTGGCAACACGGACTCCAGCGGCTTCTGGCGGAACGCGTTGAGGATGATCTGGAGACTGACCACGCCGGGCCGGTCCATGGCGCGCTCGGCCTCACCGACGGTCTCGACGCTGACGCCATACGCACGGATGCTGCCGTCGCGCTGGAGATCGTCGAGCGTCTCGAACACGGCGTCGTCCTCGAGCGCGTCGGGCGGCGGACAGTGCAACTGCACCAGGTCGAGCGCGTCCATCTCGAGGTTGTCGAGGCAGCGCTGCACCCAGGCGCGGATCGCCTGCGGTGTGTACTCGCCAGCCACGTGGGGGTCGGCGCGCCGGCCCACCTTGGTCGCGACGAACAACTCGTCCGCGTCCGCCCCGAGGTCGCGACGCAGCCGCGCGATCAGCCGCTCGCTCCGCCCGTCTCCGTAGACGTCGGCGGTGTCGAGCAGCCGGACACCGGCAGCGACGGCGGCGTGGAGCGTGGCGAGTGCGTCGGACTCGGTGACCTCCCCCCAGTCGCCGCCGAGTTGCCAGCAGCCGAGCCCGATCGGCGGGACGGACCGGCCGGTGCGGCCGAGGGGGCGGGGGGCATCGGGCATGTCGGTCTCCTGAGGCGGGACGAGGGCACCCGACCACACCTACCACGCTCACGCCAGGGTCCGAGGTCACGCGTCCGTGCTTGGGGTCGTAGCGGGGAGGTCGACGCGCCTCAGCCACCGACCGTGGGTTCGAAGCTTCCGGCGATGGCGGGGAACGCTGCGGCGACGTCTTCCCACTGTCCGGCGGGTGCCTGCAGGTTCAGGGCGAACGCATGGTCTCGGTCGTGGGCGAGGACGTTGAGGTTGATCGCGTGCAGGTCGCTGCCGCCGGCCGTGTAGGTGTACTCCCACATCGCCGCGTCCCAGTCGCGGTAGCGCGCCGGGTCGAGACGGATCCGCCGGTAGTCGTCCTGGTTCTCCGCAAAGACGGGCTCGTACCGCTCCCAGTCCACGACCGGGTCGCCGGCCGGCTCGTCGGTCCAGTCGACCCGCAGGTAGGCCCCGGAGTCGGGGTCGACCCAGTCGGTGCGGTTGCCGTCGAGGTCGCGACGCTGCCAGTCGGCTGGGACGGCCACCCGGTAGGTCTCGCCCTCGACGACCTGCCAGTCACCGGGCGGGGCGGTCTCGGGCACCACGTAGGCACCGTCGGCGTCCGTGCCACCCGCGGCGTCGTCCGCAGGGTCCTCGTCCTGGGCCGGCGGCTCGGCGCCGTCCCCATCGGCGTCCGATTCGTCATCGGCGCCGTCCGCCGGGTCGGGCTCGGCCGTCTGCTCCACCTCGTCGTCCGCAGGCTCCGCCTCGTCGAGGTCGCCCTCGATCTCGGTGTCGGCGCCCTGGTCGGCGAGCGGCGGGTCCTCACCCTGGTCACCCTCCCCGCTCAAGGCGACGACCGCGACCACCGCGACGACCGCGAGCAGCATCGCCGCGACCAGCCAACGTCCCCACCCGGCCGCGTCATCCTCGTCGGGGGTGCGCGGAGCATCGCGGGTCGGCGAAGCGTTCGGCGGAGGGGCCACCGCAGCGTCACTCGTCTCGGATGCCGCCGGCAGCTCCGGCGTGGGCAGCCCGGCGATCGCCGCGAGCCGGGCCCGCACCGTCTCGATGTCGGGTCGCTGCGCGGGGTCCTTGAGCAGCAGCGACGTCAGCACCGGACGCAGCGCGTCCGCACGCTCGAAGTCCCGGATCGGCTCGTTGACCACCGCGTGCACGGTCGCCAGGGCGGTCCGGCGGTCGAAGGGCGGCCGTCCCTCGACGGCGTAGTACAGCGTGGCGCCGAGCCCCCACAGGTCGGCGGGCGGGGCGGCCGATTCGCCACGCGCCTGCTCGGGCGCCAGGTAGCTGGGCGAGCCGAGCGCGACGCCCGTTCGTGTGAGGCTCACCTCGCCGGTCAGCGCCGCGATGCCGAAGTCGCCCAACTTCACCGTCCCGTCGTCGAGGACGAACACGTTGCTCGGTTTCACGTCGCGGTGGACCACCCCGCGCCGATGGGCCTCGGCCAACACGTCCAGCAGTCCGAACCCGACCGCCGCCACCACGCGCTCGTCCAGCGGGCCGCGTTCGTCGACGAGGGCGCGCAGGGTCGGCGCCTCGACGTACTCCAGGACCAGGTGGACAGAGTCGTCGCCCTCGAGCACGTCGTGGATGACCACGACCGCCGGGTGCTCGAGCCGTGCGGCGGCGCGGGCCTCGGCGAGCACCCGACGACGCAACCGGTCGCGTTCGTCGTCGCCGAGTTCGTCGGGGATCTCGACTTCCTTGACCGCCACCGTGCGGTGGAGCATGTCGTCATGGGCCTGCCACACCGTCCCGCCACCACCGCGGGCGATGCGGCGGACGAGGGCATAGCGGCCCCCGACATGGGGGCCGGTGCCGGGGGCGCCGGTTCGGGGGTCCATGACGCGCGACCGTATGCCGCGACGGCGGGCCGCCCGCCGCAGGTGTGCCGCCGAACGGCCGGGCCCAACCACCGAGGGCACCACCGTTCGCCTGGGAGCATCGGGAGACCGATCCCGAAAGGCGCCACGTGTCCGCATCACCCGACCTGCCGGCTGCCGTGCAGCAGCGCCTCGACGCGCTCGCACCGCTGCTTCTGCCGGCGTTGCGTGACAGCGCCGGACGCCACGACCTCGACGGGAGCGTGCCCGACCTCTCCCCAGACGGCGTGTCCGCGACGCTGCGTGACCTCGGCGGTCCGACGCTCGACGACGCCCACGACGAAGCGCACCTGCGCGCGTTCGAGGAACTCCTCCGCGTCGAATACGGCGAGGCGGGCATGCACCGGCGCAGCGCCCGTCCGTTGCTGCAGGCCCTCGACGTGTCGGGCTACAGCCGGCCGTACGCACCCGAGGAAACCCGCGCGGCAGCCCGCGCGCGACACCTGCAGGCGTGGCCGGCGGCGATCGAGGCCGGCATCGATGCACTCGACGCCGTCCCGGCACCGCTCGCCGAAGGGCTGCTGCGGTCGGTCAGCGGCGTGGCCGTCGGGGTGGACGCCGACGAACCCGGCGCCACCGACGCCCTTGCGGCGCACGGTCGCCTGGTCGGCCACCTCGAACGGTTCGCGCGTGACGGCGATCCCGACGCGGCGCTCGGCAGCAGCACCCTGGCCCGCTGGCTCGGTGCGGGCGAGGCCATGGACGTCGACCTCGGCCGGTTGGAGGAGACTGCCGACCGCGAACGCGACCGCCTGCGTGACCTGCTCGCCGACGCGTGTCGCGACCTCGACCCGAGCAGCACCCCCGCCGAGGTGGTCGCGCGCCTGCTCGACGACCATCCCGACGCGGCGGGCGTGCTGACGACGGCGGATGGCCTGACCGCCGAGGTCATCGACTTCGTCGAGGCACGCGGTCTGCTGCCCGACTGGGGCGGCCGCTGCGAGGTCGCGCCGAGTCCCCCGGCCCGCCGCTGGGCGACCGCCATGATGTCGTGGGCCGCGCCGTACGAGCCCGATGGTCCGTCGTGGTACTACATCACACCGCCCGACCCGAGCTGGGAGGCGCACCACCAGCAGTCGTGGTTGTCGGCTTTCTCGCACACCACCCTGCCGTCGACGACGGCCCATGAGGTGGCCCCGGGCCACTTCTCGCACGGCCGCGCGCTGCGACACCTCGACAGCGACGTCCGCCGTAGCCTGCACTCGGCGACCTTCGTCGAAGGGTGGGCCCACTACGCCGAGGAGTTGATGATCGAGCAGGGCTATCGCGAGCACGATCCCCGGTTCCGGGTCGGCGTGGCCCTCAAGGCCCTGCTCCGTGTCACCCGCTTGGCCGTCGCCATCGGTGTCCACGGGCGCACCATGGACATGACCGACGCCGTCGCACGGTTCCGCGACGACGCCATGCTGCGGGCGGCGCCGGCCGAGGCCGAGGCCGCCCGGGCCACCTTCGACCCGACCTACGGGCGCTACACGTGGGGCAAGCTCGAGTTGCTCGCCCTGCGTGACGGAGCCAGGCGTCGTTGGGGTGCGGGGTTCACCCTGCGACGCTTCCACGAGGCGGTGCTGCGGCTGGGCGCACCCCCGTTGGGCCTGATGCCGGCCGCGCTCGACGATGGCCGGCGTTAGGCAACGGCGCCGTCGTCGAGGGGTGGTGCTGGTCCGGCCCGCACGTCGTCGAGGATGCGGGCGATGATCGCGGCGACCGGGACGGCGAGGAATGCGCCGAGGATGCCCAGCAGCAGCGACCCGGCCGTGATGGCCAGCAGCACCACCAGCGGATGCAGCGAGATCGCTCGGCCGAGGATGAGTGGCTCGAGGACGTTGCTCTCGATCTGCTGCACCGCGAGCACCAGACCGAGCACGATCAGGCCGGCCGTGAGGCCGCCGTCCGCGAGCGCGACCAGCACCGCCAACGTGCCGGTCGTGACCGCCCCCACGATCGGGAACAGGCCACCGAAGAAGATCAGCACCGACAGCGGCAGGGCCAGCGGGACCCCGAGGATCAGCAGGCCGATCCCGATGAAGACCGCGTCTGCCAGTGCCACGAGCAACTGGCCCCGGAAGTAGGCACCGAGCGTTGCCCATGCCTGGTCGAACACCTGGCGCGTCCGGGCGCGACCGCGCTCGGGGACGGTGGAGACGATGCCGTCGCGCAGACGCTTGCCGTCCTTCAGGTAGAAGAACAGCACGACGAACATCAGCACGAGACCGACCAGCACCTCGAAGGCGACCATCGCGGCCTCGGCGGCCTGCCCGGCGTACTCGCCGGCGCTGCCGAGTTGTTCCTGGGCCGCGGCAACGAGGTCCGACAACCCGCCGACCTCGAGGCCGAACGGTTCGCCGTCGAGCCAGGCCTCGATCTCGTCGACGCCCTCGGAGGCGGACTCGGCCAGGTCAGGGATCTGGTCGGCGACCACCGGCACCATCGCGCCGATGACCCCGGCGATCACGCCGATCGCCACCACGATCGCCAGGATGGACGCCAGGGCGTCCGGTACCCCGGCCCGTCGCAGGAAATCCGCCACCGGTCGCAGCAGCGTGGCGGGGAACAGGGCCAGGACGGCCGCCACGACCAACAACGACACCTGGGAGATGGCGAAGAGCACGGCGACTGCGACGCCCAGGACCCCCAGCAGCGACCACGCACTGCGACCGAGCCGCCACAGGCGATGCGTTCCCGGGGCAACCGGCGTCTCGCTCTCCATCGAGCTTCCTCGTGTGTCCACCGGGCCTCCTCGGGCGTCCACGATCGAACGTAGGGGTTCGGTGGTCCGCCCCGAGGCGGCGAACCCGGCCCTTCGACGCCTCGCCCGCCGGCGGTCGAGGTTGCCCGGCTGCGAGTGCGCGCCTTCGTACGCTGCCAACACCCGTGTGCGGCCTCCGCCTGTGCAGTAGCCGGACGTCAAGTGACGCCAGGACGTTCGGCCCCTGCAGCGGGGGCGGTTGCCGCCGACGTTCACCTCGACGACCCCGTACCGTCACGCCGCTCTACCCACCCAGCCCCGGCGCCCGCGCCGACCCGGCCCGTCAGGACCCCGTGATGCACGCTGCACGACTCGTCGCCGATCTCGACCGGCTCGCCGCCAACCTGCGCCACGCGTGGTACGGCCCGGCCCGCAGCGTGTTCGAGGACCTCGATCCGGTCGGGTGGGAGCGCGTCGGGCGCAACCCGGTACGGCTGCTCCGCGAGTGTGCGTCGGACCTCGGGTCTGCCGCCGCGCGCCCCGGCTACGCCGCGCGGGTCCACGACGCCGCCCAGGATCTGGCCGCCTACCTCGACGACGAGGACACCTGGTACCGCCGCGCGGGCGGCGACCCCAACCGTGTCGTCGCCTACTACTCGGCCGAGTTCGCGCTCTCCGACGCACTGCACACCTACTCGGGCGGTCTCGGGGTCCTGGCCGGCGACCACCTGCGGTCGGCCTCGGACCTCGGCATCCCGCTGGTCGCGGTCGGGCTCGGCTACCGCGACGGCTACTTCCGCCAGCACCTCGACGCGTCGGGCTGGCAGCACGCCGACCCTGCCCGCAACGACTTCGCCGAGGCACCCCTGCGTCCGGTGCTCGCCGACGACGGCAGCCGCGTCACGGTCGAGGTGTCGCTCGGCGACGGGCGGGTCCGGATCCAGGCCTGGCACGTCGCGGTCGGCCGGGTGTCGCTGTACCTGCTCGACACCGACCTCGAGGACAACCTGCCCCATCACCGCGAGGTGACCGGGCAGTTGTACGGCGGCGACGACGACATGCGCCTGCGCCAGGAGTTGGTGCTCGGCGTCGGCGGCGCCCGCCTCCTCGACGCCATCGGCATCGACGTGGACGTCCACCACCTCAACGAGGGCCATGCCGCCTTCGCCGCCATCGAGCGGCTGCGCCGCCACCTCGAGGGCGGCCAGAGCTTCGCATCGGCCGTCGAACTGGTCCGGGGCGAGCTCGTCTTCACCACGCACACCCCGGTACCGGCGGGTCACGACGAGTTCGGCTGGGAGCTCGCCAGCTACCACCTCGCACCGTTGACCGCGGAACTGGGCGTCGAGTTCACCCGGCTGTGGCAGTTGGCGACCGGCCCGGGGGGCGAGAAGTGGTCGCAGACCGTCCTGGCGCTCGCACTGGCCGGCAAGGCCAACGGCGTCGCCCGCCTGCACGGGCAGGTGTCGCGCCGGATGTGGGCCGGCCTGTGGCCGGACCGCCCCGTCGACGAGGTGCCGATCGGCCACGTGACCAACGGCGTCCACCCCGGCCTGTGGGTCGGCCCCGACCTCGCCGCCCTCTTCGACGCCCGACTGGGTCCTGCCTGGCGCGCCAGCGACGGCGACAAGGCGTGGCAGCGCGTGCGCGACATCGATCCGAGCGTGCTGTGGGCGACGCACGTCGCCGCTCGTCGGCGGCTCGTCGGGCAGGCACGCGACCGACTCGCCGCGCAGGCGAGGCGTCTCGGTGTGGGTGGCGGTCAGGGGTGGGCCCCGGGAGGGATACCCGACGGTCGGGGGCTCGACCCCGACGCACTGACCATCGGTTTCGCCCGGCGGTTCGCGACCTACAAGCGTGCCACGCTGCTCGCCCACGACGTCGACCGGCTGGCCGCCATCCTGGGTGACGACGCCCGACCCGTCCAGGTGCTCGTCGCCGGCAAGGCCCACCCCCGCGACGAAGGCGGCAAGCGGCTGATCCAGCAACTCGTCGAACTGTCGCGTGACCCGCGGCTCAAGGGCCGGCTGGTGTTCCTCGAGGGCTACGACCTCGAACTCGCACGTTCGATGGTCGCCGGGGTCGACGTGTGGCTCAACAACCCGCTGCGGCCGCTCGAGGCGTCGGGCACCTCCGGCATGAAGGCCGCCATGAACGGCGTGCTCAACCTGTCGATCCTCGACGGCTGGTGGGACGAGGCCGTGGCCGATCTCGCCCCCCAGGCCGAGGTCGGCTTCGGTTGGGCGATCGGCGACCGTTCCGAGGCCGGCGACGAGGCGACCCGCACGGCCGCCGACGCCGAGTCGCTGTACCGGCTGCTGACCGGTGAACTGGTGCCGACCTTCTACACCCGCGACGAGCACGGGGTGCCCCGCCGTTGGGTCGCGATGATGGCCGACGCGATCGCGCTGCTCTCGCCCCAGTTCTCCACCCACCGCATGGTCGCCGACTACGTCGACCAGGCCTACGGGCTGTTCACCCCGTCGTCCGAGGTGGCCTGATCAGCCGGCTGCGGCGCGCCGCAGCCGGTCCATGACCGCGCGGCCGACGCCGATTTCGTCGACCGCCTCGACCACGGCCACGTCGACCTCCGCCGTCTCGGCGGCGCGAAGGGCCGCATAGAACTGCTGCGCGAGCCCGGCCGCGTCGACGAACCGGGCCAGCTCGATCACTCCGTCGGGCGCGGGCACGGTTGCGACCAGACCCACGCGCCAGCCCTCGTCGCGCAGGCCGGTCGCCGCTTGCGACGCGTCCCCGGGCGACGCGACGACCACGCGGCAGTCCGGGGTGTAGTGCCGGTAGCGGGTGCCTGGCGAGGCGCGTCGTGCGGCCCGGTTCGCCGAGCCGTCGAGGGCCCCGAGGTGCTCGCGGGTGATGCTGCCCTCGCGCAGGATCAGCGGATGATCGCCGCGAGCGTCGACCACCGTGGACTCGACGCCGACAGGGCAGGGCCCGCCGTCCAGTACCACCGCCACACCCTCGCCGAGGTCGTTGGCGACGTGGTCCGCGCGCGTCGGCGACGGGCGTCCCGAGCGGTTCGCGGAGGGCGCCGCGATCGGCAGGTCGACCTCGCGCAACAGCGTCTGCGCGACCGGATGGTCAGGGACCCGGACGGCGACGGTCGCGAGGCCACCGGTGGTCACCGCCGGCACGTCCGGGGACGCGTCGAGGACGAGGGTCAGCGGCCCCGGCCACCACGCGGCGGCCAGCCGCCGGGCCAGGGGTGTCCACGAGCGCACCACCCGGTCGACCTGTGCCGCGTCGGCGAGATGCACGATCAGCGGGTTGTCCGGCGGCCGGCCCTTGGCCGAGAAGATGGCCCTGACCGCGTCCTCGCGCATGGCATCGGCGCCGAGGCCGTAGACCGTCTCGGTGGGAAAAGCGACGAGGTCACCGGCCCGCAACGCGGCCACGGCACGGGCGATCCCCCCGGCATCGGGTGCGACGACGTCGACCACGGCGCTGCTCTTCGTCTGGAGGGTTCGGGCGACCGGCAAGCGTATGCCCTGCGGCCATAGGGTGCGGTCCCCGCGAACCGGCGGCCGCCCGAGGAACTGGAGTCGCGATGTCCGACGCCGTCATCGACCCCGCCACGCTGCCGTTGGCCGAGCAGGTCCGCCTGCTCTCGGGACAGGACAACTGGCGTACCGAGGCGGTCGGCGGGCACCGACCGGTGGTGGTCGCCGACGGGCCACACGGCGTGCGGCGTCCCCCGGCGGGACAGCTCGGCATCGGAGGGGCCGTCCCCGCGACCTGCTTCCCGACCGCGTCGTCGCTGGCGTCGAGTTGGGATCCCGACCTGCTCGAGCGGGTCGGTACGGCCCTCGGGCGTGAGGCCCGAGCCCGTGGCGTCGACGTGTTGCTGGGTCCGGGTCTGAACCTCAAACGGCATCCGGCGGGTGGACGCAACTTCGAGTACTTCTCGGAGGACCCGCTGCTGTCCGGGCACCTCGCGGCGGCCCTGGTTCGCGGCATCCAGGCCGAGGGCGTCGGCGCCTGCCTGAAGCACTTCGCGGTCAACAACCAGGAGGCCAACCGCCTGCTCGTCGACGTGATCGTGGACGAACGCACGCTGCGCGAGCTGTACCTGACCGGGTTCGAGATCGCCGTGACCACGTCGGCGCCGTGGACGGTCATGTGCGCCTACAACCGGGTCAACGGCGTGTACTGCTCCGACCACCGCAGGTTGCTGCGCGACGTGCTGCGCCACGAGTGGGGGTTCGACAGGGTCGTCATGAGCGACTGGGGCGCCACCAATGATCGCGCCTCAGCGGTCGCGGCAGGCATGGACCTCGAGATGCCCGGCAGCGGCAAGGCCTTCGACGCCGAGGTGGTCGCGGCCGTCCGACGGGGTCGGCTCGACCCCGCCGAGGTCGCCGCCTGTGCGCGACGGCTGGCCTCGCTGGCCGACCGGGCCGTCGCCGCCGAGGCGATGGCCGGACCCGACGACCCTGACGCGCACCACGACCTGGCGCGCGCGGCGGCCGCGGCGGGCACGGTGCTGCTGACCAACGACGGGCTCCTCCCCCTGCACCGGACCGGGCGCCTGGCCGTCGTCGGTCGGTTCGCGACCGTGCCCCGCTACCAGGGTGCGGGCAGCTCACAGGTCACCCCGACGCGGGTGGACACCGCCTGGGACGCGTTCCGGACCCGCGCGGCCGGGGGCGGCCTCGACCTGGTCCACGCGGCCGGCTACGACGAGGACGGCGCCACGACGGATGCGCTGGTGTCCGAGGCCGTGCAGGCGGCGGCCACCGCGGACGCCGTGGTGGTGTTCGCCGGGCTGCCGGGCGTGTACGAGTCCGAGGGCTTCGACCGCGACCATCTGGGTCTACCCGACGGGCACACCCGCCTGATCGAGTCCGTCCTCGCCGCCAACGCGCGCACCGCGGTCGTGCTGTCCAACGGCGCGCCGGTCGAGCTGCCATGGGCCGACCGTGCCGCCGCCGTGGTCGAGGGCTACCTCGCCGGCCAGGCCGGTGGCAGCGCCATCGTCGACGTGCTCTTCGGTGACGCCGAACCCGGCGGCAGGCTGGCCGAGAGCTTCCCCGTGCGTGGAGCCGACCTTCCCGCCGACGCCAACTTCCCCGGCCATCCGAAGCAGGTGACCTACCGCGAGGGTCTGCTGGTCGGCTACCGCTTCCACGACACCGCCGACGTCCCGGCCCGCTTCGCCTTCGGGCACGGCCTGTCGTACACCACGTTCACCTGGGGTGAGCCCACGGTCACCGGGGACGGGCAACAGTTCAGGGTCGAGGTCGAGGTCACCAACACCGGGGAGCGAGCAGGGAGCGAGGTCGTACAGGTCTACGTCCACCACCCCGGCGCCACCGTGCACCGCCCCGAACAGGAACTCCGCGGCTTCGCGAAGGCCCACCTCGCCCCCGGCGCGTCCCAGCGCGTCGAGGTCGACCTCGGCCCCCGGGCGTTCGCGTTCTACGACCCCCGCCTGCCCGGGTGGCGGGTCGAAGCCGGCACCTACGAGATCCGCGTGGCTTCCTCCTCGGTGGACGTCCGTGGCCGCGTGCTGGTCGAGGTCGACGGCGACCGTGACGTCACCGCCCTGCCCACGGCCGCCGGCCCCGTCGCCGACGACGCCGAGTTCGCCGCACGACTCGGACGGAGGATCCCCGGACCCGATCCCGTCCTGCCGCTGCATCGAAACTCCCCGGTCGAGGACCTTGGCGCCACACCGCTCGGGCGACTCGTACGCCCCATGCTGGTCGGCGGGGCGACCCGGGCGATGATCGGTTCCTCGCACGAACCCGATGCGGCGACCCGCCGCATGTTCGAGACGATGATCCGCACCTCGCCCGTGCGCACCATGGCGCTGTTCGGCCGGGGGCGTCCTTCGCTGCGCACCATCGACCGCGCGCTCGACCTGCTCAACCTCGGTCGTCGCCGTACGCCACGGCGCTGAACCGACCTGGCGGCCGCCTGTCTCAGCGGCTCGCGCAGCGGCGGACCAGGGGCTCGAGGCGTTCGGTGATGTGGCGCTTCTCGACGAACCCGCTGGCGCCGAGCAGCATGCCCTCGGCGGCCTCGTCGGCATCCAGGGCCGTGAGCACGACCACGGCGACCTCGGGATGCGCCGAGCGGATCAGGGGCAGGGCGTGGAAACCGTCCAGGCCCGGCATCATCAGGTCGAGCAGCACCACGTCGGGACGCAACTCGCCGACCCGGTCGACGCCCTCCTGGCCGTCGGCGGCCTCGCCGACGAACTCGAAGTCGTCCGCGTGCCGCAGCACCAGGCGCACGAGGTGACGGAACTGGGGGTCGTCGTCGACCACGAGGATCCGGATCATCTCACTCATGTCCCGGCCCCGGACGCGAACGAACGGCCAGACCGATGGTCGCCGCCAACTCGTGCAACGGGGCGATGCGATCGGCCACGCCGGCCTCGACCACCGATCGTGGCATGACCGCCTGTTCGGCCGACTTCGGGTCCTGCACGATGACTGTTCCTCCGCGGCGGTGTACCGCCCGAGCGCCTGCTGTGCCGTCGTCGCTCGCCCCGGTGACGATCACGGCGACCAGTCGGTGGGCGAACGCCTCCGCCGCCGACTCCAACATGACATCGATCGACGGCCGGCTGTACTTGACCGGTTCCTCGGTCGAGAGCGACAGCCAAGCAGGCTCGACGAGCAGGTGGTAGTCGGGCGGAGCGATGTAGACCGTACCGGGCCGCAGCGGCGCCTTGTCCTCCGCCTCCTCGACCGGGTAGGCGCTGCCGCGCACGAGCACGTCTGCCAGGGCGCTGCGGATGGGCTGGCGGTGGAGCACCGCAACGAGGGCCGCGTCGTCGGGCAGATCGAGATCGCGCAGGATCGTCTGCATCGCCGTGATCCCACCCCACGAGCCCCCGAGTGCGACCAGCCGGGTCACCACACTCATCCGGCCACCTTCCGGTACAGCCGCGACTCGGCGTCGATCACGTCGAAGTGCGACTCCAGGGGCGAGCCGACCAGCGATTCGCGGGCCCCCAGCGCGAGGATGCCGAGGTCGACCAGGCTCACGTCGAACAACTCGTGGACCCGGTGCTGCAGCGTGCGGTCGAAGTAGATCATCACGTTTCGGCACAGCACGAGGTGGAACTCGTTGAAGGTCCCGTCCGTGGCGAGGTTGTGCCGGGCGAACATCACCCCGTCGCGCAGCGTCGGATCCATGCGGGCCCAGCGGCCATCGACGGTGTAGTAGCGCGACAGGCCCTCGCGGCCGCCGCCCTCGAGGTAGTTCGAGGAGTAGGCCTTCATCTTGTCCAACGGCATGCGGCCCTCGCGGGCCTGCTCGAGCACCTGTTCGCTCACATCGGTGGCGTAGATGCGAACGCGATCGGCCAGGCCCTCCTCGCGCAGCAGGATCGCCAGCGAGTAGACCTCCTCCCCAGAGGCGCAGCCGGCGACCCAGATGCGTACGAACGGGTAGGTGGCCAGGTGCGGGACCACCAACTCCCGGAGCGCACGGAAGAACTGCGGGTCGCGGAACATGCTCGTGACCGTGACCGACAGGTCGACCCGCAACCGCTCCATCGCCTGCGGGTCGTGCAACACCGCCTCGAGCAGTCCCGTCAGGCTGTGCCGCCCCTCGCCGTGCACCCGGCGCCACAGCCGCCTGCGCAACGATGCCCGCGCGTAGTTGCGGAAGTCGTAGCCGTAGACCCGTTGGATGGCCTCGAGGAACACGTCGAGTTCGACGCTCTCGACGTCGGTCGACGCGTTCGGCTCGGTCGCGGGATCCGGCAGGTCCGGTTCGCTCACCGGTACAGCCAGACCCTCAGCAGGGACAGCAACTGGTCGATGTCGACCGGCTTGGTGATGAAGTCCGACGCGCCGGCGGCGAGACTCTCGGCCCGGTCCTCCCGCATCGCCTTCGCGGTCAACGTGATGATGGGCGTCTCGGCGTAGCCCTGGACGCCGCGCAGCCGGCGTGTGGCCTCGTGCCCGTCCATCTCCGGCATCATGATGTCCATGAGCACCACGTCGTAGCCGCCGCCCGAGGTCGCCTTCTCCAGCGCCACGCGACCGTTCTCGGCCGTGTCGATGAGCATGCCCTGCCCCTCGAGCGCCCGGGTCAGTGCGTAGACGTTGCGCTCGTCGTCATCGACGACCAGCACGCGCTTGTCGCGCAGGGCCTCGTCGGCCGCATACAACTCCTCGAGTTGCTGGCGCTGTTCGTCGGGCAGCGCAGTCGGAGCCCGGTGCAGATGCAACAGCGTCTCGTCGAGCAGACGCGCCGGCGAGCCGACCGTCTTGACCACGATGGTCTCGGCGAGCCCGCGCAACGTCGCCTCTTCCTCGCGCGAGAGGTCACGTCCGGTGTGGATGATGATCGGCAGCGACCGCAACTCCTCGTCGGTGCGGATCTCCTCGAGGAGTCCGAGCCCGTTGCCCTCCTCGAGCATCAGGTCGAGCACGAGGAGGTCGACGTCGCCGGCCGCCAGCGCGTCGCGCGCATCGGCCTCGTCGGCCGCCGTGATGATCTCGACCCCTTCGGCGCGACCGAGCAGTTCCGCGACCGCCTGGCGCTGCGTGACGTCGTCGTCGACGATCAGGACACGGCGGTTGGCGTCGAGTCCGAGCGACATCACCCGGTCGATGGCGGCGCGGACGACGGCGTCGTCTGCGTGCGCCGGGACGGTGAACGCGGCCCCGGTGCGGAGCGCGGCCCGCTCGACCCCCTCGTCGCCCAGGATGCACACGGGCACGTGGCGCGTCTCTCGCCGCCGCTTGAGATAGGTCAGCGTCGCCAGTGTCTCGGTCGGTGTGCCGCTGTCGAGCAGGATGCCGCTGGGCCGGAACCCGGTCGCGAGTGCGAAACCGGCGGTGCGGTCGTAGGCGACCACGACCCGGTGATCGGCGGCGTGCGCGAGGCCGACCATCCGCTCCGCCTCCTCCTTCGTGCTCACCATCGCCAGCAGGCACGGGTCGCCCGGACGCAGATGTTCGCGGTCGTCGAACCCGGCCCCGACGTCGGCGTCGCCGGAAGGCGCCGGTGGGAGCTCGACGGGCGGTGTGTCGGGACCGATCGGGTGGAGCCGCTCGGCCGACGCCGTGCGGCTCGCACGCGACGTCTCGGAGTGCTCTGGCGCGTAGGTCACCGGGATGTAGAGCGCGAACGTGGACCCCTCGCCCGGCGTGCTGTCGAGCGTGATGACACCGCCGAGCAGGTTGGCGAGTTCACGGCTGATCGACAGGCCGAGCCCGGTGCCGCCGTGGCGACGGCTGCGCGAGCCGTCGCCCTGCTGAAAGGCCTCGAACACCACCAGTCGCTGCTCGTCGCTGATCCCGATGCCGGTGTCCGTCACCCGGAAGGCGACGAAGTCCCCACCGCCGAGCCCGGTCAGGACCGGGTCGTCGGCGAGGTCGGCGGTCACCTCGACCCGGACGCCGCCCTCGTCGGTGAACTTGATCGCGTTCGAGAGCAGGTTCTTGAGGATCTGCTGCAGCCGCCGGACGTCGGTGTAGAGCTC
>JAGXST010000053.1 GCA_018335555.1 Actinomycetota bacterium
TCGGTGACCGAGGCGGGCGAGACCCCCAAGACCGACGTCGAGCAGGCCACCACCGAGTCGCTGCCGCCGCAGTCCGGCCCGATGGCCGTCGAAACGGTGGTCGACTCGGGCGCGGGTCGCGAAGCAGACACCGAGGCGGACGCCCCGGTCGAGACCCCGGCCGCGGCCGAGGGCGACGGCGACGCCAAGCCGACCGACCAGGTCGCCGACGAGACCAGCGCGCCCGAGCAGGGCGAGGACGCTGGCAAGGAAGGGGAGAGCTGATGCTCGCTCCCAAGCGCGTACGACACCGCAAGCAGCACCGGCCGCGCCCGCTCAAGGGGCTGTCCAAGGGACACACCCAGGTCTACGTGGGTGACTTCGGCCTGATGGCGACCACGCCGGGCTGGATCACCGCACGGCAGATCGAGGCGTCGCGTATCGCCATCACCCGCGCCATCAAGCGTGGCGGCAAGGTGCGCATCACGATCTTCCCCGACCGTTCGATCACCCGGAAGCCGCTCGAGACCCGCATGGGTTCGGGCAAGGGCTCGCCCGACCACTGGGTCGCGGCGGTCAAGCCCGGGCGCATCATGTTCGAGCTGTCCGGCGTCCCCGAGGACCTCGCCCGCGAGGCCATGCGCAAGGCGTCGCACAAGCTCCCCGTCAAGACCAAGTTCGTCAAGCGCGAGGAGGGCGGCGAATGAGTACCGCGACCGAGCTGCGTGAGCTTCCCGACGACGAGCTGCGTCAGGCACTGACCGAGAGCAAGGAGGAGCTGTTCAACCTCCGCTTCCAGGTCGTGACCGGGCAGCTCGACGACCCCCGTCAGATCAAGACCGTCAAGCGCGAGATCGCGCGCATCCTGACCGTGATGCGCGAGCGAGAGATCGCCGCCGCACGCGACACCGAGGCCTGATACCCATGGCAGAGACCACCGAGCGCACCACCACCCGCAAGGAGCGCCAGGGCGTCGTCGTGTCCGATGTGCAGGACAAGACGATCGTCGTGCGCGTCGACCGGCGCACCACCCACCCGCTGTACGGCAAGACGATGAAGTCGTCGAAGAAGTACCACGTACACGACGAGACCAACGACGCCAACGTCGGCGACACGGTCCGCATCATCGAGACCCGGCCCATCTCCAAGCTCAAGCGCTGGCGACTGGCCGAGGTCATCGAGCGCGCCAAGTAGTCGCCCGTACTGAGCAGAGAGACGATCCACCATGATCCAGCAGGAATCGCGGCTGAAGGTCGCGGACAACTCGGGTGCACGCGAAGTGCTGTGCATCCGGGTGCTCGGCGGGTCCGGGCGGCGCTACGCGTCGGTCGGTGACGTCTTCGTCGGCACCGTCAAGAACGCGATCCCCCAGTCCAACGTCAAGAAGGGCGAGGTCGTACGCTGCGTGGTCGTTCGCACCAGCAAGGAGCGGCGACGTCCGGACGGCTCCTACGTCCGTTTCGACGACAACGCGTGCGTGATCATCCGCCCCGACGGCAGCCCCCGTGGCACCCGCATCTTCGGGCCCGTCGCCCGTGAACTGCGCGACAGCAAGTTCATGCGGATCATCTCGCTCGCGCCGGAGGTGTTGTAACCCATGCGCCGAATTCGCAAGGACGACCAGGTCCAGGTGATCGCCGGGAAGGACGCGGGCAAGTCCGGCCGCGTCATCAAGGTGTTCACCGACCGCGACCGCGTGCTGGTCGAGGGTCGCAACTACGTCAAGAAGCACCAGCGGATCCAGAGTCAGCGTGGTGGCGCCCAGGAGGGCGGCATCATCGAGACCGAAGCTGGCATCCACATCTCCAACGTGCTGCCGATCTGCCCCAAGTGCGAGCAGCCGACCCGCGTCGGCTACCGCTACGAGGACGAGGGCGACCGCCGCAGCAAGGTCCGCGTCTGCAAGAAGTGCGACGCGACCTTCTAGATCACACCTACACGCGAGCCGGCCCGGCCTGACAGGCAGCGGGATCGGCGCCCACCCACCGGGCCCCCCCACACCAGGGCGAGCCACGACGGGTGCGGCCGAGTCGGCCGCGACAAACGAGGAACCTCGAAGATGAGCGACACCGAGACCACCACCGCCAAAGCGGCGCCCGCAAGGCCAACGCCGCGCCTCAAGCAGCGCTACCTCGACGAGATCCGTCCGGCGTTGCTCGCCGACCTCGGCGTCAACGCGATGCGTCTGCCCAAGCTCGAGAAGATCGTGGTCAACGTCGGCCTCGGCGAGGCCGTCAACGACAGCAAGGCGCTCGAGGGCGCGATCCGCGACCTGACCACCATCACCGGTCAGAAGCCGCGCGTGAACCGTGCCCGCAAGTCGATCGCGAACTTCAAGCTGCGCGAGGGCATGCCGATCGGTGTCAAGGTCACCCTGCGCGGCGACCGTGCCTGGGAGTTCTTCGACCGGTTGCTGTCGGTCGCGTTCCCCCGCATCCGCGACTTCCGCGGCATGAGGGCAACCAGCTTCGACGGCAACGGCAACTACACCTTCGGTCTCACCGAGCAGCTGATGTTCCCCGAGATCGACTACGACCAGGTCGACGCGGTGCGCGGCATGGACATCACCATCGTCACCACCGCCGACAACGACGAGCACGGCCGGGCGTTCCTCGACGCCTACGGGTTCCCGTTCGTCCGCGACACGCAGAGCTGAGGAACCGACCATGGCGAAGAAGTCGAAGATCGCGCAGCAGAAGCGCGGCATGAAGTACGACGTGCAGAACTACACGCGCTGCGAGCGGTGCGGCCGCCCGCGTGCGGTGTTCAAGCGCTTCCGTCTGTGCCGGGTCTGCTTCCGCGAGATGGCCCACGCCGGCGAACTGCCCGGCATCAAGAAGGCGTCCTGGTAGGCGGATTCGCCACCAGCGCACCCCGTCCACCGACGGGACATGACGGGAAGTGCGGGTCCATCGGGCCCGTAACCCCAGGAGGAATCAAGCAATGACCATGACCGACCCCGTGGCGGACATGCTCACGCGTGTCCGGAACGCGTCGATCGCGTACCACGACACGACCACCATGCCCTCGTCGAAGATCAAGGTGAACGTCGCCCGGATCCTCGAGCAGGAGGGCTACATCACCGGGTGGTCGGTCGACGACGCCGTCCCGCAGCCGAACCTGACCATCAAGATGAAGTACGGCCCCAACCGCGAACGCGTCATCGTGGGCCTGCGCCGCATCTCGAAGCCGGGGCTGCGCGTGTACGTCAAGAAGGACGAGATCCCCCGCGTGCTGGGTGGACTCGGCGTCGCCATCGTGTCCACCAACGCCGGCCTGATGACCGACCGCACTGCCCGTCAAGAGGGCCGTGGCGGCGAGGTCATCGCCTACGTCTGGTAGGAGAACCCATGTCCCGCATCGGCAAGCTTCCCATCCCGGTCCCCGACGGGGTCGACGTCGCCCTCGACGGGCTGACCGTCAACGTCAAGGGCCCCAAGGGCGAACTGACCCGCACCATGCCCGAAGGCGTCACGCTCTCGCGTGACGACGACGGCGCGGTCGTGGTCACCCGTACCGGCGAGTCGCGGACCGAACGTTCGCGTCACGGCCTCGTCCGTACCCTGATCGCCAACATGATCGAGGGCGTGACCAACGGTTACGCGAAGTCGCTCGAGTTGGTCGGCGTCGGCTACCGCGCCGCGTCGAAGGGCTCGGACGTCGAGTTGCAGGTCGGCTTCAGCCACCCGGTCACGATCGAGGCGCCCGAGGGCATCCTGATCGAGGTGCCACAGCCCACCCGTATCACGGTGAGCGGCATCGACAAGGTGCTGGTCGGCCAGATCGCCGCCAACATCCGCAAGGTGCGCCCACCCGAGCCCTACAAGGGCAAGGGCATCAAGTACGAGGGCGAGCACATCCGCCGCAAGGCCGGTAAGGCCGCAGGCCGCTAGCCAACAGACCACTACCAACCGCCAGCGGTGCCGGTTCGCCGGTGCCGCCGCCCGATCCCCTGTGGGGACGGGCTCGTGGCCACCTCACCGGACCCGACCCACGCAGGTCGAGCCCCAGGTGGCTGCACGAGGAGGAGATGACCGTCATGAACGCGAGCAAGAAGCGCGTCGCCCGGACGCGGCGACAGAAGCGCATCCGCAAGCACGTCCGTGGCACGGCGACCAGGCCGCGCCTGAGCGTGTACCGCAGCAACACCAACATCTACGCCCAGCTCATCGACGACGTCGACGGCCGCACCCTGGCCGCGGCGTCCTCGCTGGAGGCGGACGTGGCCAAGGGCGACGACGGCAAGGTCGGCGTCGCCAAGCAGGTGGGCACGCTCGTCGCCCAGCGCGCCAAGGACGCCGGCATCACGACCTGCGTCTTCGACCGCGGCGGCAACCGTTATGCCGGTCGCGTGGCGGCCCTCGCCGAGGGCGCCCGCGAGGCGGGGCTCGAGTTCTGACAGGTCTCCCCGGTTCGACCGGGGCAAAAAGGAGTCACACAATGGCAGCCAACAACCGTGGAGGTGGCGGTCCGGGTCGTGGTCGTGGTGGCCGCGACGACAACCGTCGCGGCCGGGGTCGCGAGCAGGAGCGCGAGCAGTACGACGAGCGCGTCGTCGCGATCAACCGTGTCGCCAAGGTCGTCAAGGGCGGTCGCCGGTTCCAGTTCACCGCGCTCGTCGTCGTCGGTGACGGCAAGGGCATGGTCGGCGTCGGACACGGCAAGGCCAAGGAAGTCCAGTCGGCGATCCAGAAGGGCGTCGAGGAGGCCAAGAGGAACTTCTTCAAGGTCCCCATGGTCGGCAGCACCATCGTGCACCCCGTCGTGGGTCGCGCCGGTGCCGGTCAGGTCATGCTCAAGCCGGCCGCGCCGGGTACCGGTGTCATCGCCGGTGGTCCGGTCCGCGCCGTCATCGAGGCCGCCGGGATCCACGACCTGCTCGCCAAGTCGCTGGGCACCGCGAACCCGATCAACGTCGTGCACGCGACCGTCCAGGGCCTGCAGAGCCAGCGCTCGGCCCACGAGATCGCCGCGCTGCGCGACAAGGCGGTCGAGGACGTCGCCCCGAAGAAGATGCTCGAGACCATGCGACAGGGTGGGAAGTGATGGCTGAGAAGAAGCTGCGCATCACCCAAACGCGGTCGGTCATCGGCCGCACCCAGGACCAGCGCGCCACCGTGCGGTCCCTGGGCCTCAAGCGCATCCGTCACACCGTCGAGCAGCCGGACCGGCCCGAGATCCGCGGGATGCTCCGCAAGGTCCCGCACCTCGTGTCGTGGGAAGAGATTTAGAGATGACGATCAAGCTGCACCACCTCAAGCCCTCCGCGGGCGCCAAGACCGACAAGAAGCGCGTCGCCCGTGGTGACCGCGGCAAGGGCGGCAAGACCGCCGGTCGCGG